>NZ_BAAAPC010000008.1:0-235750 GCF_039530945.1 Nocardiopsis rhodophaea | reverse complement strand
ACTCACCCGTTCGCCGCTCGTGTACCCCCGAAGGGGCCTTACCGCTCGACTTGCATGTGTTAAGCACGCCGCCAGCGTTCGTCCTGAGCCAGGATCAAACTCTCCATCAAAGGCCAAACACCCAACCACGCCGCAGCATGGCGGGCAAACCTGGAAGAGCAAACCCTGACCGACCGGGAACCCCCGGTCAATCAAAGGAACCCCGAGCACCCCGCAACCCCCACGGGTTCCGTGTGCTCACAAGGGGCCAAAACAAACTTGGCTGAAAGAAAAACAAACACGCGCTGTTGAGTTCTCAAGAAACAACCGCTCATCCCATACAAACCAACCCGGAAATCATCCCGGTCCGGCTTTTCTGCAGAGGCGGTGCGTTCCGCTTTGTTATGTCTCCGACTTTATCAGGGCTTCCGCAACCCGCCAAATCGGCGGATTTTCGCGAAATCTCCCTGACAAAACGCCTACACAGTATCTCCACACCAAAACCGGACCGACACACCGAGGCATGCCAGCCAGGCTTCCAGCTTCGTACCCTGCAGACGCGGCTGCCACCGCTGGGACTAGCCCGGGTGACGCCGGAGAGAACTATGCCGCCCCGAGCGCCGGATGAACCGGCTGCTTCAAGGCGACTCGGACAACTGTAGTCCCCCTCCCGGGCAACACCAACCCGGGGACATGTGACCCCGGACACCCACCCATCGGCCCTGCGTCTAAACTCGGCTACGTGCCAGCACCGTCCCATGGCCATGACGTCTCTGAGTTTGAGGCCCAGCGGCCTCGGCTCTTCGCTATTGCCTATCGCCTCCTTGGCTCAGCGACCGAAGCCGAAGACGCGGTACAGGACGCCTACCTGCGGTGGAACGACGCTGACCACAGTCTCATCACGACGCCCGCAGCGTGGCTGACTAAGGTGCTCACCAATCTCTGCCTCAACCGCCTCACCGCCGCCCGTACTCGTCGGGAGGCGTATGTCGGTCCGTGGCTTCCAGAACCGGTGATGACGCCTGACTCCTCGCTCGGGCCTCTGGAGACCGTCGAGCAGCGTGAGTCCGTGTCCATGGCGCTGTTGATCCTGCTGGAGCGATTGACGCCCGCCGAGCGGGCGGTGTTCGTCCTACGTGAGGCATTCTCCTACCGCCACCGCGAGATCGCTGACGTCCTGGACGTCAGCGAGGCCAACTCTCAGCAGGTTTATCGACGTGCTCGACAGCGCCTGAAGGCGGAGGAGAACAGCCGACCGCTGTTCGAGGCACGCCCCGAGAAGCACGGCCGGATCGCTGAGCTCTTCTTTGCCGCCGCGCGTAGCGGCGACCTCACGGATCTCGAACGGCTCCTCGCCGACGACGTCACCGCGTGGTCGGATGGTGGGGGCAAGGCCGGTGCCGCGCGACGCCCCATCATCGGTGTCACCAGGGTGGCGCGCTACCTCCAAGGGCTCTACCGCCAGATCGACACGGTGGTGGAAGAGAGAGTCGGCCCTGGCCTCACGGTCTATTCGGCGGAGGTCAACGCAGACCCCGCTCTCGTGATCACGACGAACAGCGGCCCCCTCGCTGTGGTGGTCTTCGAGGTTCACGACGGGCGAATCGCGTCGATCCGCACCATCGTCAATCCGGACAAGCTCGCCTTCATTGGTGCGCAGCTCCCGCACGCCGACGGGAGCAAGCTCCTCTGGTCTTCTCTGCCTCGCTGATCAGGAGGGCGCACTGGTCTGGTCTGTCCTAACCGCATGTCCCAACCTTTGGTGGCCCCGGACACGGTGGTGACTCGCGGGCGTTCGTGACCGTGGAGTCAACGTGAAGCGGTGAGGAGCGTTGGCATACACGACCATCCGGATCTTGGCCCAGCCGCGCGTCGCATGAGCGGTGTGCTCGCAGGGCTTCCCGATGGGGAACTGCCAGCACCGACCCCATGTGTCAACACGTCCGTGGGAGACCTGATCGACCACGTCATGGCGCTGGCGCTCGCCTTCCGGGAGGCCGCCGAGAAGAGTGGTTCGGTCGCGGACGGCCCTCCCCCGGCTCCTTCGGCCGCGAACCTGCCGTCCGACTGGCGCGATCTCCTGGCCCGACGGCTCGACGACCTCGCTGCGGCGTGGCGCGATCCTGCTGCCTGGCAGGGCACCACCGCGGCCGGGGGCCTCGAACCCCCCGGCCAGGAGGCGGGGCTCGTCGCTCTGGACGAGCTTGTCCTGCACGGATGGGATCTTGCCCGCGCCACCGGCCAGCCCTACGCGTGCGGCCCCGCGGAGGTGGATGCCTGCCTCGCCTTCGTGGCGAACGTGCCCGATGATCCGCAAGCGCGCGAGGGCTTGTTCGGGCCGGTTATCGATGTCCCGGAGGACGCCCCGCCGTTCGACCGGCTTCTTGGACTCAGCGGTCGTGACCCATCGTGGGTCCCCGCGTAGCGTCCAGGCGTGCCCTCTCTCCTTTCCCTCTCCGCGTCATCGACGTGCGATCTCCGGTCCGCGTGGGGGAAGAGGGGAACGGGGGAAGTGGGGAAACATGACCCGACGACACTGCGCCTCTTCGCTGGAGTTACTCGGCCACCCGTGTTCTCGCGCACTGGCGGCGGGCGCGGGCGGATGACGCCGTCACCGCGTGGGCCGCGGCTACCGCCACCGCCGCCAAGACGATCACCGGCCAGTTCGCCGACCACGGGGACACCACCGCCAACGCGAACGTAGCGATCGGCATCCCCACAGCCGCGGCCGTTCCACTCCACGCAACCGTGCGGGCCAGTCCCTCCGGGCCTGTCGACCCCTCCAGGGCAATGGAGGTGAAGAATCGGCACGCGAGACTTCCTGTAACGGCCAGTGCCGCCGTCGCGAGCAGGGCGGCGAGCACTGCCAGCGCGGCGAGGTTCGCGACCAGTGCCTCGGCCGCGTCCGGCGGTCAACCTCGCCGCGCTCCACGTGCCCGAGGTCTCCTCACTGGCCGGACCTGCGCACGGCAGGGCCTACCTCACCGTCATCGCGGCCGTCTGGTTTATCCCCGCCGAAGCCGCTTCGGGGGCCAAATGGCGCGCCGTCGTCCCAGGAATCGGCGGCCTTCTCGCACTGCGGCACCTGAACCGCGGCGTCGCGGAGCCCGCCTCCACACCCCCACCCAACGACCCGTGACCAATGGCCAATCACCCATGACCAGCAGAAGGGCAGAACCGGTGAACGACCTCTATGACGGCCTGGTCTTTCCCCGCACCCAGACGGCGCTCGCAGCGCTCCGCTTTGCCAAGCGCGTGGAGCACCCGGCGGTCTTCAACCACAACATGCGCACCTATCTCTACGGACGCTTCGCCGGTGAGCAGGACGGCGTGCTTCCGGGCCGCGACGACGAGGCGCTCTTCCTCGGGTGCGTCCTGCACGACGTGGGGCTGAGCGCCGAAGGCGACGGCGACCAGACTTTCAACGTCGACGGCGCCGACCTCGCGGCGCGCTTCCTGACCGAACTGGGGCTGGGCGACGACACGGTCGAGACCGCCTGGGACGCGGGCGCACTGCACCTGTGCTTCGAGATCGCCCCGCCGTAAGCGCCCGGAGGTCGCGCTGGTGACGACGGGTGCCGGGTACGAGCTCGGCATCCACCCACGCCATCCCCTGCCCGACGGCTACCCCGGGGCGCCGCGGTAACCCCTGGCCAACGTCAAGGGCTTCGAGCCCTGTCATGAATCGGCCCTCTCCTCGGTTCAGGGGGTGCCATCACAGCGGATACCGAAGGGAAGGGAAACATCGATGACCCACCGCATCCTCATCCTCGGCGCCGGCTACGCCGGGCTCACGACCGCCGCGCGCCTCGCCCGCCGACTCCACCCGCGGGACGCCCACGTGACCCTTGTCAACGCGGTTCCCCACTTCGTCGAACGCGTGCGACTTCACCAGCTGGCCGCCGGACAGCGGCTCACCGAGCTCCCCCTCCAGAAACTCCTGGTTGGAAGCGGTGTCCAGCTGGTCGTTGGACGGGTGACGTCCCTCGACCCCGAGCGGCGGCTCGTGCACGTGGTTAAGGCGACCGAGGGGCGATCCGGCGGTGAGCTCAGCCTCGAATACGAGACGCTCGTGTACGCGCTCGGAAGCACGGCCGACCTCGGCACGACGCCCGGCGTCGCCGAGCACACCTTCACCATCGCCGACGCCGAGGGGGCCGCCGCTCTGCATGACCGGGCGGCGGATCTCGACGCCGCCGGGGGTGTCCTCGGGATCGTGGGCGCGGGACTGACGGGAATCGAGGCCGCGGCCGAATTCGCCGAGGCTTTCCCCCGTCTGCGCATTCGTCTGCTGTCCGACGGCGAACCGGGCGAGGGCCTGTCCCCTTCCGCTCAACGGCATCTCTGTCGCGTGTTCCAACGGCTGAACATCGACGTCCGGACGCACGTGCGCGTCACGGAACTCCGGCGGGACGATGTGCGGATCGAGAGTGGCGAGGCGATCCAGGTCGATGCGACGCTCTGGGCCACGGGGTTGGTTGTTCCCGCCCTGGCCCGCGAGTCCGGGCTTGCCGTCGATGACGACGGACGCGTTCTGGTGGACCAGACGATGCGGTCGTTCTCCCACCAGGACGTGTACGCGGTCGGCGACGCGGCCCTGGCCCACGGTCCCGGTCGGCTCTCCGACCAGCCGCTGCGCATGTCCTGCGCGACCGGGATACCGATGGGATGGCAGGCGGCCGACGCGATCGCCGCCCGTCTGCGCGGGGGTGATCCGCGCCCGTTCCGCTTCCGCTACGCCCCGCAGACCATCAGCCTGGGCCGACAGGACGGTCTCATCCAGTTCGTGCGCGCCGACGATTCCCCGCACCGGGCGATTCTCACCGGCCGCCCCGCCGCGCTGTGGAAGGAGAGCGTCGTGCGGGGCGCCATGTGGTCGATGCGCTACCCCGGGTTCTCCCTCACGCCGCCTCGGCGCCGCGCCGCGCGGGGCGTCGATGGCGGGCCGAGGCAGGTGCGAACGGGTGGGGCGACGTCATGGGCCACCGCTACGACAGCCCCGACTGGCTCCGGCCGGCATCGCGGTCAAGCCTGATCCTGGGGTCGAGCCGGGCCGTGGCGATCTCGCCGAGGAGGTTGGCGGTGATGACGATCGCTCCGGTGATCAGCACAACCGCGAGCAGTACAGGGTAGTCCTGCGTCTGGGCCGCTTCCAGGGCCAGCCGCCCCATGCCGGGCCACGTGTAGATGAGTTCGATCGCGTAGGCCCCGGCCAGGAGCTGGGCGACGCCGGTTCCAAAGCGGGCGGCGAAGGGGACCAGTCCCGGTCGCAGGATGTGCCGGGTCCGCACCGTCCATGGCGGCAGGCCACGCGCCTCCGCGTTGAGGACGTGTGTGGATCCGCGCACCCGGGCGACGCCCGTCTCCACCAGTCGGACGTAGACGCCGAAGTGGTGCCCGAACGTCAGGGCGAGGGCGGGAAGTGTGACCGAGGCAGCCACAACAGCGGGCGTCAGCGGCTGGCCTGGCGACCCGAGGCCGCCCGAGGGGAACCAGCCCAGCCAGACCGAGAACACGAACAGGAGCAGCAGCGCGCCGACGAACCCGGGGACGCCGCCCAGCGCGAACATGGCCAGCTGGATCGCGCGGCGCAGGGCGGCGCTGCGGGTCAGACCGGCGACAAGGCCGACCCCGACCGCGCCGATGAGGCTGAACACGGTCGCCACGGCGGCCAGGAGGAGGGTCCAGGGCAGGCTGTCGGCGATCGCGTCGATCACGGGGCGGCCGGTCATGTAGGAGGAGCCGAGGTCGCCCTGGACGACCCCGCCGACCCACGCGGCGTAGCGGACGGGCATCGGCTCGTTCAACCCCATGGCGTCGCGCTGCATCGCGACGGCCGCTTCGCTGACCGGTCGCCCGCCAGATCGGGCTTCCAGCACGTTCCGGGCCGGGTCGCCGGGGGCGAGGTCCAACAGGAGGAAGCAGACCACGGACAGGACGGCGGTGACCATGACCGCAGCGACGATCCGCCGGGCGATGAACCGGGTGATGGTGCTCCTCCTGTGACTGAGGGGTGGGTGTGGGCGGGGTGAGGGGGTGGGGGCGGAGCGGGCGGTTCGTCCGTCACCCCGCACCCCTCTGCTGGATAAGGTCCCAGCGGTTGCCGTACAGGTCCCGAAAAACGGCGACCCTCCCATAGTGCTCGTGCCGGGGATCCTCCTCGACCTGCACCCCCGCCGCTGACATGCGGGCATGCTCGGCGCCGATGTCGTCGGTGCAGAGGAACAGGCTGACACGTCCGCCCGTCTGGTCACCGACCCGCGCGCTGTTCCGAGGTCACCGCGCGAGCGAGGAGCAGCGCGGTCTGCGGAGCGCCCACCGACCCAACCGCCGACCTACCCGTCCCCGCTGCGGATCCGGCTCCCGCTGTCGTCGGAGCGACGACCACCCACCCCTTCCCTTCATACGCATCGTCGAGCGGAGTGTCCTCGACAAGATCGAAGCCGAGCGTGCCGACGAAGAAGTCGCTGGCCTCGGCGTACTCCCGAACGATGAGGGTGACCAGCCCGAGGTTCGGTATCCCGTAATCCTCTCCTCGACTGTGCCCCCGGGTTCGCGGCCCTAGCACCCACCTGCACTCGAAGGGATCCACACCAGGGACAAACGTACGCACACCACTCGCGACACCTAGACGACGCGCCGAACACCATACGCACCCCAATATCCAGGATTGTAATCAGCGATTTTGACGACCGTTCCGGTGTAGGGCGCATGAACGACCTTGTTATTCCCGATATACATGCCGACATGACCACTGTGGGGAAAAAGAAGGTCCCCGGGCTTCACGTCCGACGGAGAAACCGCCTTACCGACGTTGATCTGATCAAAGGTGGTCCGCGGAAGATTAACCCCGATCTTCGCATATGCCTGCTGCATCAAGCTGGAGCAGTCGCAGTTATTGTAGTAATCTTGCCCCGTCCAATGGAATGGCGAACCCTGCGTCGTCTTCTGCGGGTTCTTGCATTCACCGCCATATACGTACCAGGTACCCTGCTGAGCAACTGCCCACTGAACCGCACCAGCGACATCCCCGTTCACCCCGGCAATGAGGCCACCATCGCTGTTCGGGTCGGTGAATTCTTGCGCCTTCTCCATGATCTTCGGAACGTAGTACTCGGTCTGACCGTTCCTTGGGATACCATTAGCCGCCTGAACAGCTCCAAATCCCGCATTGTAACCAGCGAGAGCAAGTTCGATGGGGTCACCCGGTATACCACTGCTCTTCGCCTGCTTAAGGAGGGAGCACATGAACTTTCCCTGCGCCATAATGGCATCGGGAGGATCAAATGGCGATGCTTTTCCGTTATTATTAGCGTCGATCTTCCACTCTGGCCAAGTGTAGCTCATAAACTGGGCGATACCCTCGGCTCGGTACGTTCCGTATACCCCGTTGACAGACACCCTGACAGGCGGCCCGTAGATATTAGGGTCGAATTTGCTTTCCTGCCAAAGCTGCGCGGCTAGAATAGGAGCGGTCAGACCGGGTGTGTCGCAGCTCGCAGCCGCCTTTTCAATCCACTCAACATATTCTTCCGGAACGGTTCCGTCACGAATGTTCGCGCCAGCGGATGTGGTCGTCCAGTCCTCGTCAGTCTTGACTGAGACCAGGGACATAGTGAACGCGATCAGGGCCATCACGGCAGCGAAGGGGGCCGCCAGACATCCGCATCCCAGCCACTTCGCGGCTGAGCTACCATTCATTCTTTACCGCCGTTCCCCGACAAGCATCAATGGTAAAGAATTGCGTCGACGCGCCAGTCATCGCCGTCATTTCCTAGGTTGTTCACCAAAACATTGATTGCGGCCGCCTGCGGAGAGGTCGCGGCCTGGTTGTCATCCTGATCGGTCTGGAATCCTTCAAGTCGATAGACAGCCTGACGATCAGATTCATGCGCTTCATCAGGAACGTAGATCTTGTCGATTTCTGTCGTGCGCAGTCGGCCAGATTCCCGAAAGGCACTCAGTGTGTCGGCCGGGACCGGAATGCCCTTCGCCTCGTGCTCCTCCAGGAATGCCTTGGTAACGAAGGGGCGGTAGCGGTCCACATACGTCGCGTCTGTGTCCGCCTTCGCGTCGTAAGAACCCCAGGCGATCCAGAACGACTTCGCCACGGACTTCCCATCGGTGAAATCCGCTTCCGGTACCTTAACCCGAGGACTGTCGGAGACGGGAGGCGCGGTCGACTCGTAGGGGTTGGCCGGTGAGGGCTCGGGGACGATGTCGTTATCGACATGGTCAGACCCACCGCAGCCGGACAGGAGCATCGCCGCCACAGTTGCAATGACTAGCGGGCCTAACGTCTCCTTCACGACCCCACCCACGCCACCAAGCCCAACCGGGAACGGCCATGAGCGGCTCGAACCCCCCGCACCGCCGATGCCGACACGCACATCCACACTCTCCATCCCCGCCCGCGTATCTGTGGCGCAGCCGCCCGCAAGGATCCCGTAGATCCCGTAGAAACCAACATTCCGGTACTCATACCATGAACAGGAAATTCCGTCATACCGCCTAAACGGGTAGGCGCCCCTTCACCAGCACGTTCACTCGAATGGCCGACTTGTGCCACCTGGCACTACAGGGGGCATGGGACCGATCTCAGCACTCACCGTCGCCGCCGGGAACCCGAACCCTTCGCCGCTTGTTCCGCGCGTACCGCAGCTGCCACTCGGCTGTTAAAGGGGTTCTCTCTCCCCGGAGCAGGCCCGGACTTCGCCTTCGCGTTTCCTTTGGAACTGCGCTTTTGCGATTTCGCTAGCATACCTGGCATGGAAGACTTGCCCTTCGCCGACTGTTGCTCAGCCCCTTGAATGGGCAGGTCCCAAGTGGCACCTATCGCCTGGCGGATCTTACCAAAGTCCCGAGAGTCAACAGTGGCCACCGCCTGGGCATTGGACTTCTCAGCGAGGGAGATGACGGATGCGTCCACCGCTCCGAGCTTGAACTCAGGGTGGGCACTAAGAAGTTCAGCCATCCGAGCGTAATCTTCCGCTTCTGGATTGATGACTTTGAACGTGTCGCTCGATCCTAATTCATGCAGGAATAAAACTTCCTGAGCTCGGCTCGACAGACCGCGAATCTGAAATCCGGCTTCGCCTACTACCGGCCCCGGAATCAACAAACTCCCCCGGGAATTCCGAAGCCACTCCTCACTGACTTGGTGGTGTCGATCACCGTCGTTCGCAAGGCTTACGAGAATACCCGTGTCAACAACAGTCACGGGGCCTGCAGCATCCGCGGACCTATCCTCGCTGTCGTTCTGATTCGGCCACACGGCATCCTGGCCGGTGGGCATTTCGAACTGATCGCGAGGAGGAAAGGTGAAGTAGTCCACCTGCCTAGGATGAACCGCTTGAAAGAGGTCTGGTCGGGTCGACGCAATCTGATTGTCATTCAGACGCTCAGCTGCAGCGATAACGCCGGCTTCAGAAGTTCCGAACTCCTTACGTCCATACGTTTCCACAAGTTCGGCCATACGAGCGTAGTCCGACTGCGTATGAGAAACAGGACTGAAGATTTGCTCCCTAGAGAGCTCCCTTAAAAATTCTTTTTCTACCTCAGTATGTCCACTCTGATCCAGAACATGGCTGACCGTGGCTATCGCGGACACAGGCACCAGCACAGGTTGACTCTGTTGGCTCAGCCACGCGACAGCAGAATCATGGTACTTGTCGCCGGAGTCGAGGGCAGAGAGAATGAATTTCGCATCGGCAACGCTCATACTAACCGGTAGCCCTGCTATTCTCTTCCTTCCCCGCCGTCCTCTTGCTTCCTTGCGTGCAGAGCATCGGATTTTTCTCTACCATAGAGTGCTTCCGACGCATTATCGGAAAAATCAGGATCCCCACTGTTGAACATGCCAACGATCTTCGGAAGCGGATCACCCGGACGCCGTGTTGGAGCCGGTGGAAAGAACTGCTGTTTAATCAGTTCATAGGCTTCTCCCACCCTCCACTCGGGAATGCTGTCAACCAATACATGGAGCTTGTCTCGCTTTTCTGACATTTCACTCAATGCCTCTCAGTCGAACACGCAACATCGTTCCAGCAAATTGGAACTGTTAAATATTTTTTGGTGGCACGATTTGGAAAACTTCAGGCCGGAAGGTCGCAATCGAGTAGTCCTGCAACCGCTCCGCCACCGCGATTACGCCCGCTTCCGCAGTCCCAATCCCATATTCACCGTAGGTCTCGACAACATCAGCCATCCGTGCGAAGTCAGACCGCACATGTGAAATCGGAACTATACGTTTCCCGCTGGCGAGTTCCATCAAGAACGCCTTCTCCTCCTCCCTGCGCTCCTCATTTTCCAGATGGCGAATAATTGCAGCAACCGAGGACTCGGGAAGGCGAACAGGGTCACGCTGCTGCCTCATCCAGTCGACCGCGGTCTTATGATGCTCACTATCCGGGTCGAAAAAGGCGATTACAAAAGAGCCGTCTACAATACTCACTTGTGTCGTTCCTTACAGTATTAGGGCGCCCGAAAGCCCATATGATCAACTGCTCTGTCGATTGACAATCGTCCCACGAAGCCACGCCCCGTCACCCGGTTGCAGAGGGAAGGTGCCAGCTGCCTCAATCAGCCATCGCCCTGCTGCAGCTGTCTGCTTGACTTGTTCCTCAAGAGACTCCCGCAGGACGCGGACATTACCACCGTCGAGTTCCGCGCGGTGTCCTACCTCCGTCACCGTGGTGGTGAGAAGGTCGAGATAGGCGTCATTGCGCTTTTCGCTGTCCTCACACTGCTGGAGTTCGCGGTAGGTGGTTGAGGCGGCGGAGGCCGATTCCGCATACCTCTCGAAACGGCCTATGCGCTCAGCGACAGCGGCCATTGCTGCGTTCAGGGCGTCCTGCTGCGGGCGGAGCGAGCCCAGCACGCGGTCCGTCACAGCGGTCTTCCTACGCTCGTCCAGATCCCTCTGGAGGTCGCCACATCGGACGAGCGCATTCGCGATCGACCACTCCTGTTCACGCAGCCACGCGTCGTCCTGCCCTATTCCCAGGTCGTCGACCAAGATCGAACTGGCCTCACGCACCATGTCGATGGCGTCTTGCAGCCGCCCCAGGAGCAATGCCTGATCCGACGGGAAGTCCTCAGGAAGAAGGTATCGATCGAAGTGCCGCACCGCGAGCGGTGGCGTGCCCTTCAGTACCGCCGCTAGCGCACCGATGGGCCCGCCTGTCCAGAAGAAGGCGATCGCACCAGCCAGAGCCATGTCGTCTTCAGTGGCCCAGACCAAGAACAGCGGCCCCCAGGCGAGAAGAAGAGCCACAGTCCCGCTTACTCGCCCACCTGCACGGAAGCCCCAGAGGACAAGGGCACCCAATCCCAGTGTGCTCAGCACACGCATCGAGAGAGCTGCCACATCGGGGTACCAGTCGGCGAACAAGGCACCACCCCATGACACCGCCAGTACCGCGGCAGCGGCTGCGTAGCCACGTATCCGGTTCGTCGCGACCGATGTCCCGGGAGCGCGCGATCTGGGGAGGAGCTGTCCAAGCCGTCGCTCCAAGCGTCCACGTGCACGGGCCGACAAGGCCGGGTCGAAGACGGGCCGCAGGGCTCCGCGCCGCGGTTTGTCACTGCTCACCGGCGCTCCTTTCACCTCATGCACCGATCTTCCGGTTGCCGCGCACCAGTACGGCGGACGTGTGGCGAACGACCTCCTCACTCATGGTTCCCATGCCGGTCGCGGTTCTCCCTCGACAAGAGCCGGCGAAGGAAGCCACGCTGCGGTCCTGTTGAGTCGCTGCCGGGATGTCCCTGCTCGGCTTCCTCGTAGGGACCGATGTGGACCGCTGAGGCACCGCGAAGCTGGTTGTGCTCCGCGATCGCTTCCTCCCACCACCGTGCCGACACGGCTGCTCCCGCCGGCGGGATGTTCGGAGCAGGTCCCGGCCGGTACTCACGCCCTTGTGCGTTTGGTGGTGGCGCTTCGTGGCGGGTACGCGGATCGGGGGGAGGCTGGGTAGTGAAGGTTTCGGCGGGGGGTACGGCGAAGGGAGGCGGCGGGGTGGCTGTCTTCGGCCGGGACGGCCCCCACATCACTTCTTGTGCCGACGGTTCAATCGGGGCGACTGGTCGCCCCGTGCGCTCAGGCGATGTCCCGCCTGCGGGTGGCGTGGGTGGTGGCGGGTCGAACCGGGCTACGGGGAAGGGCTCCGGCGTAGGCGGCTGCGCTGTAGGCGGTTCCAGCGCATGACCAGGCGAGGAGGGAGGCTCGGGTACCTGTGGCGATGTGGCCTCCACGCGGCCGCTGCCGACCTCGTTCTCCACGGGAGACTGCTCTGCGTCAGCTTCGGCCGTGTGCTCCGGCACGGACCGGAGCTCGGGGGCAGGCGATGCTTCGAGGTCTCCGGGGAGACGTGTCGTCTCAGGGCCCGGAGGCTCAGAAGCGGCAGACGCTGGATCCGGCGTGCCAGTGCGGGTCGGAGTAAATGCCGCGAAGAACCCTCTGCCGGTCTTGCGGTCTCTGCCGCTCTCCTTCTCCTTACCCTGGTCCCTCTCTTTTTCCTTCCGGGGCTTCTGCACCGCAGACGCTGGTGCGGAGGTGTCCTCCTCCACGAGGCCGCCGGGGTGGACGATAAGCGGCCACTCCCCGCCTACACCGGATGTGGCGACCTTCACAGGACGCCCGAGCTTCTCTGCCACGCCAGCGACGATCTTGATGATCTCGGCCCTGACCTCGCCGATGGACGCCGCAGACACCGACTGCGGGTTGCCGTTGATCGAGACTTCTCCGGTGCCGTCGTCGTAGGTGACCGCGGTGATCCGGGGAAACGCCGGCACTTGATCATGCTCAACGGTCATCGGGTATCGACTCTCATCCTCTCTTGTCGTCGCAGTTCAGGCCCGGTTTTCGAGAGCGTGGAGGGCCGGACTCCGGGCCAGGTCATGGGTCCCTGAAAGGAAGTGGAGCAGCAGGTGGCTGGTGAGTCCTCGACTGCTCGAACACACCCATTGGCTGGTTTGACCCTAGCGCCACATCCGGCTGCGAGACGTCCGCATCTTTCCGGAACGCTGTCCGGTTTCGGTCGTCCCTCTGGTTAGTCTCATGCGGGGCGGAACCGTGACAAGGGCATCGGCGTCGAACGGCGTGCTGTCCTCATCGCGCCCGAAGGTACAACCCAGCCACGACAAGGAGAGGTAGGGATCCAATTGGACGAATCCGCGAACCCCTGGCTCACCCCTACCATCCCTGAGACAGAGGGCGCCGATCCCGTTACTCCCGAACCGGACACGCCGCGCATGACCGGACCTCAGCAGCCGCAGTACGGTGTGCCGGTCCCTGTGGAATCGGATCGGCTTCCACGGCGCAGGGTGGCTCAGCACGCCCCAATGTGGTGGCTCGGCGTACATGGAGGCGCCGGGGAAACGACCCTGGCCCGTCTCACGTCGTGGACCGCCGCGGCCGACCATGCCTGGCCGGAATTGGTCACTACGGAGAGTCTCCATCGTGTCCGCGTGGTCCTTGTCGCGCGGACTCACGCTTCCGGCCTGCGGTCAGCCCAGCTAGCCGCCACGGAATGGGCGTCCGGAGCAGTTCAGAACGTTGATCTCCTCGGTCTCGTCCTGGTGGCAGACGCACCTGGGCGCCTCCCCCGCCCCCTCAAGGACATGGCCAAGATCGTCACTGGTGGTGTACCTCGCACATGGCGGGTGCCCTGGATCGAGGCGTGGCGCCTGGGAGAGGAGCCGAATCTGGATTCGAGTCCGAGGGCGGTGCGCGCTATGGTGTCCGACCTGAATGCACTTTTGCAGTAAGAAAATGCTGAGCTCTGCCGATCTGGGTGGTTGGAAAGGACAACTGTGCTAATCGAGGCTGCCTCTGCGTTGACTCTTCAGCTCGCGGCGGTTCCCGATCCCGGGAGCGGCCAGGCGCCCCCGGGGTCTGAGGGATTCGTTGCCATCCTCGGCTGGGTGAAGTGGGTCTCCCTCGGAGTCTGTGTTCTCGGCCTGATGGTCGCCGGGGCGACGATGGCGATCCAGTCCCGCCGCGGTGAGGGCGGCGAGCACATGAGCAAGATCGGCATGGTCCTGGCCGGTGTGATCGTCATTTCCGCCGCTGCTTCACTGGTGGGCTTCCTCGTAGGAGCCTGACCTACAAGACCCGATTGGACGATCGTGGCTGACTTCGGCGAGCAAGTCGACGACAACCCCTTCGCCTCACGCGGGTTCGTCCTCTCCGCGGTGGTCATAGGGATCATCGTCCTACTCGCGGTAATGGTTTCCGTCCGCATTGTGTGGGGATCTGACGACGGGCAAGGTGACGAGGCGAAGTCCAGGGCCGCGGCGTCTCCCTCGCCTGCGGCGTCCGACGCTCCCGCCTCCAGGGCGAACAACCCGGATGACAGCCCCAGCGCGTGCGGTCTGACCAAGGTCGAGATGACCGGCACCATCACCGAACCGCCCAAAGGGACCGATTGGGAGCTGGTCGGTCGTGTGGCTGCGCCGAGCATCAAGGGGCACGGTCCCGGCATCGTCGATGATGACGGTTTCCGCTCCTGCTATTCGCGGACGCCGATCGGAGCCGTTCTCGCCGCCTCGAACTGGACAGCGATGGGTTCCGACCCCGATCTGGCCGAGCACTTGACGGATCGGATCGTCGCCGAGGGACCGGGCCGGGAGGCGGCCCTGGCCAAGGCCGAGTCTGAGGGCGAGGGCTCTTCGTCCACAGCTGATGATGTCAGCATCCAGATCGCTGGATTCCGTGTCGTCTCCTACGACGGGAAGGAGGCGAATGTCCAGCTTGGTTACACATCGTCGTACGGATTCAACCTGGTCTACCCGACCTACATGAAATGGGAGGGCGGCGACTGGAAGATGGTTCTCGCTGACGACGGGGATTTGATTACACCGCCGTACCCGCTGGAGACACTCACCGGATTCGTTCGCTGGTATGGCGCCTGACGGACTAGGACGGGCCTTCCGCAGGGACAGTCGAGCACAAGAGATCGCGGCTGAAGCAACTCGACCCCTATAGCATATGCGAACGCGCCCATCGGAACAAAGGTAATCGAGTGTGCGACTTTACTGATATTGCCTGCCACTTTCGCGAAGGCGCCAAAACATTCGCCGAAACCGCGTTCGACAAGATTCTGAGTTTCTTCTCCGACGCCATAGTCGAAGCGATCGGTGACGTCGTCGAGTCGCTCGGCACCATGTGGGTGGGTGTCGACGTTCCCAACCTGACGACATCAGGATCCGGAGCCCCTGAAATCTCCCGCGGTGCTACGCCGGACGGCGCCAATCACGCTATAGAACTCATGCAGTACGCGACCTGGATCGCGATCGGCGTTTGCGTGCTTTCTCTCATCGTGCTCGGCGCCAGACTGGCTCTCGCCAGAAGCCGCGGAGAAGGCGCCGGGCATCTTGGAAAGATAGGTGTGGTGCTCTTCGGCACGACCCTCATCTCCGCCGCCTCAGCCATAGTCCTGGCACTCATGAAGAGCACGGGCGGCACCGGGGCCACGGGACCTGCTGCTTACCTTCAGAACAGTCTGTGGTGGTACATGGGCGCGGCCGCCGTCATGTCGGTGATCATCGGTGCTGCGAAAATGGCCTGGGAGCAACGCGCCGAACCCGGCAGGGATCTATTGAAGTCCCTGTTCACGCTCGTAGTCGTGTCTGGTGCAGGCTTGACCGCGGTCAATCTCGCAGTAATGGCATCCGACTCGTTCTCCAAGTGGGTCTTGGAAAATGCCACCAGCAAGTCCTTCGACGAGAACATGACCGTCATGTTGTCGGCACTTATGGCAACCAATGCAACCTTGCCGATTGTGCCCATCATTGTCATCATCCTGGGCCTCTTCGCACTCTTCGCATCCTTCATTCAGATGCTGCTGATGGTGGTGCGCATCGGAATGCTCGTTATCCTGGCCGGGGTTCTACCGCTCGCGGCGTCGTTCACCAACACCGAGATGGGCAAGTCCTGGTTCAAGAAGTGCCTCGGCTGGCTGGTGGCTTTCATCCTCTATAAGCCCGCCGCCGCCATCATCTACGCCGCCGCCTTCCAGCTTGTCGGTTCCGACATCTTCGCAGCCGGCGATACGGAAGCCACGACCGAACTCATCAAGGTCGTTGCCGGGATCACCCTGATGGTGGTCGCGCTGATCGCCATGCCCGCCCTGATGAAGTTCGTGACGCCGATGGTGGGTGCGATGGCCGCTGGAGCCGCCGCCGGCGGCGCCGCAGCCGGTGCCGCGATGGAGATGCCCACCGGCGCCCTTAGGACCCTTAACCAGGGCGGCGGTGGAGACGGTGGAGGCGGCGGTGGTAGTAAGGGCTCTCCTTCGCCCTCTGGAGCGGCCAATACAGGTAGTCCAATGCAGGGTGGCGCTTCTATGCAGGGCGGCGGTGCCATACAGGGCGGCGGTGCCATGCAGGGCGGAGGACAGATGGCAGGGGCCGGAGCCAAGGCCGGGGCCGGAGCAGGCGCCAAAGCTGGTGCTGGGGCCGCTGCCGGGGCTGCGACCGCGGGCGTCGCGACCGCGGCACTGGCCGCCGCAGAAACCGCCAAGAAGGCGGGAGAGGCCGTCGCCAACACCGTGAAGGAAACCGCGGAGAGCAGTGCGGAAGGCGGGGAGGGGCCCAGTGGTAGCCGCTAGCAGCAGCGAACCCCAAGGCCCCCGCACGTACGGGAACTGGCGCAAGCCCTCCACCGCCGGCCTTATGGGATTGGGCACGCTCGGGACCGCTCTTCTGCTGGGCGGGCTCATCTTCGTGGTCTTCATGGTGATGGCCGCGGGCATGCTCGCCGGGATGGTCGGCGGGGCGATTGTCGGGATGATGCTGCTCGCCGTCCTCGTCAAAGACAAACACGACCGCAATCTGCTTTCGAGGATGACCGTGCGTATCGCCTGGTGGAACACTCGCTCCAGCAAGGCCCACCTGTACCGTTCCGGACCGCTCGGGCGGACACCGTGGGGGACCTTCCAATTGCCCGGCCTGGCCGCCGCCTCCCGCCTGTCGGAGCACACCGACTCCTACGGCCGCCCGTTCGCCCTCCTCTATGTTCCAGCGACAGGGCACTACACGGTCGTCATCGGGACCGAACCCGATGGGGCGGCCTTGGTCGACCCCGAGCAGATCGATGTGTGGGTAGCTGGTTGGGGCCACTGGCTGGCGAACCTGGGCGATGAGCCCGGGATCGAGGCCGCCTCGGTGACCGTCGAGACCGCGCCAGATACCGGGACGCGCCTCCGACGGGAAGTGATAAGCAGCATCGACCCCGAGGCGCCCGAGTTCGCTCGGGCCGTTCTGGAGGAGGCGGTCGACAACTACCCCATGGGCTCATCGATCGTGAAGGCGTACGTGGCGGTGACCTTCAGTGCCACCTCTCGAACGGGTGGCAAACGCCGCAAGCCGGACGAGATGGGAACCGAGCTCGCCGCGCGGATTCCCAATCTCACCCAACAGCTCAGCGCCACGGGTGCGGGCGCGGCCCATCCGCTGACGGCGCAGGAGCTGTGCGAGACGATTCGGATCGCCTACGACCCGGCGTCCGCCGTGCTGATCGACGAGGCTCACGCGGCAGGCGAGACACCCGAGCTGACCTGGCCGGACGTCGGCCCAACAGCGCATCAGACGATGTGGGACTGCTACATTCACGACGGCGCGCTCTCCATGACCTGGTCGATGACGTCGGCGCCGCGCGGCAATGTTCAGGCCAACATCCTGTCCCGCTTGCTGGCGCCCCACGCGGACATCGCACGCAAACGCGTAACACTGCTGTACCGCCCGCTGGACGCCGCGCGCGCAGCGAGCATCGTCGAGGCCGACCTGCGTGCCGCGGAGTTCCGGCAGACCTCTTCACACAAACCGACGGCGCGGGACGTCATGGCCACGCGGGCGGCGCGCGCGACCGCCGCGGAGGAGGCATCGGGCGCCGGCCTGGTCAACTTCGGCCTGGTCGTGACCGCGACAGTGACTGACCCCGAACTCAAGGCGGAGGCGCGCGCGGCCATCGACAACCTCTCGGCCACCGCCCGGCTCCGGCTGCGGCTCGTGCATGGCTCCCAGGACTCGGCATTCGCGGGAGCTCTCCCTCTCGGTTTGGTCCTACCCAAGCACCTGAAGATCCCCGCAGAGCTGAAGGAGCAGCTGTGATCGGCAGGAAGAGGAAGCAGAAGAGCGCGGGGATCAAGAGCCAACGGCAGGAGCAGATCAAGAAGGCTCAGGAAGCCGGGGCCGAGGAGCAGGAACCCCCGCGCCGCCGCCCCGGGATGCGCGGCTGGCCCGGACGCGCCACAGGCCAAGCCGGGATCGTCCAGATGGCCGACGAATGGCGCGGGACAACCGTCCAGGTGTGCGGGATGTGGCCGTTCGCGATTGGCACGGGGACGCCGATGGTCGGTGTCCCTATCGGTCGCAACCTGCACTCTGGGGCGACACTGTGCTGCGATCCGATTTCGTGGTTCCAGCGGGCCAAGCTGATCTCCAACCCCTCAGCGTTTGTGCTGGGTAAGCCCGGCCTGGGCAAGAGCACGATCATCCGGCGGATGGCCACCGGACTGGCTGGCTATGGAGTGCAACCACTTGTCCTCGGCGACCTCAAGCCGGACTACGTGGATCTGATCGAGGCGCTGGGCGGGCAGGTGATCACTCTCGGGCGTGGTCGCGGGCACCTGAATATCCTCGACCCGGGCGAGTCGAAGGCCGCCGCCGAGCGGCTCACCGGAAAGGCGCGCAGCCAGATCATCGCTGACGGCCATGGGCGTCGGCTGACCATGGTCTCGGCGCTGCTGACCATCATGCGGTCGGCCCCGCCGAGCGACCGGGAGGAGACGATCCTCGACCGCGCGCTCAAGGTGTTGGACGACCGGCACGACGGCATCCCAGTGCTACCGGATCTCCTCAAAGTGATCCAGGAAGCGCCGGACGAGGTGCGGCAGGTGGCACTCGACCGAGGATCGATGGACCGCTATCGCGAGGTGACCGACGGTCTGGAGGCGTCGCTGATCGGCCTGGTGGGTGGCGGCCGACTGGGTGAGACATTCTCGAAGCCGACAACGAACCCGATGGTCCGAGACCGCCCGGTCGTGTTCGATGTCTCTGCTATTGACGACTCCGAAATGGACCTGCAAGCTGCGGTGCTGCTCGCCTGCTGGTCGGCAGGCTTCGGCACGGCCAATGTCGCTAACGCGCTGGCCGACGCTGGGCTGGAGCCGCGCCGACACTACTTCGTCATCCTCGACGAGCTGTGGCGAGCGTTGCGGGCCGGACGCGGAATGGTTGACCGGGTCGACGCGCTCACCCGGCTGAACCGACAGCGTGGCGTGGGCATGGCGATGTGCTCGCACACGATGAGCGACCTGATGTCGCTGTCGAACGAAGAGGACAGGATGAAGGCCAAGGGCTTCGTCGAGCGCTCGGGCATGGTCATATGCGGCGGCTTGCCGTCCGCCGAGATGCCGATGCTGCAGTCGGCGGTGCCGTTCTCACAGGCTGAGCAGGACATGCTGATCGGCTGGCAGGACCCGCCGGCGTGGGATCCGTCTACCAACAAGGAGGCTGAGCCGCCGGGCCGGGGCAAGTTCCTGGTCAAGGTCGGTGGGCGGCCAGGGATTCCGGTGAGCGTGCAGCTGACTTCGGTCGAGGCGGGAATCAACGACACGAACAAGCTGTGGCACCAGACGTCGCGCGTGGGCAGGGCTACCCAGGATGCCGAAGACGCTGAGGCGGCAGAGGTTGCGGAGTCTGAGGGTTCCCCGAAAACGCCCGACGCGGCGGCCGTGTCGCATACCCCGGATCGTCCGGGCGAACCGGGCAGTACCGCGACCGGCGTGTCGGGCCAAACCGAGGTCACGAGCGGAACTTGAGCGGGCCTGCCCGCTGCGCAAACAGACGGACGAAACGCGTACACGGCCTCCGCCGCGCGGTGCCAACAGATGTGCACCGCCGAGGCCCTGGTGCGCTCGGATGGGACGGAAGGCTGTACATGGAGAAGCAGCAGGGCGGCAGAGCACCGACAGACCCCAGTTCCTACTGGCTGATCGCGCTCATTGGGCTAGCCGCGGTCCTGGTCACGGCGCTCTGGCTCGGCGGGACGCTTGGGGCCTTCTTCTCCGGCGCGGGGTGGAACCCGCCGTCGTTCAGCTTCGAGACGCTTTTCGCCTTCCTGAGCGGCAAAGAGGTCTGGCCCGGTGCTTCGACCGCCGCGATCGCCACGGGGATGGTGGCCACTATCGGATTCGTCATCATCCTGTCCGTACTGGTGATCATGTTCGTCACCGGTGGCGGCGGCTCCCGAGGGATGGCCAATGCGAAGCAGGTAGGCGATCTCGGGCCGAAAGCCGCAGCCGACAAGGCTCGACGGCTCCGTAGGTCGCTGAAGGATCAGAAGAAGATCGCACCGGCCGACTCCGGGATGCTCCTGGGAAACCTCTCCCCTGCGGGGCCAGAGCTGCGCGCTTCGTGGGAGGACGTGGCCGTGGTCTTCATGGGTCCCCGGTCCGGCAAGACCTCGGCCCTCGCGGTACCGAACGTACTGCAGGCGCCGGGCCCCTGCCTTGTCACATCTAACAAGTCCGACATCTACGCCATCACCGCCCGAGAGCGCGGGCGGAGGGGCGCGGTGTGGCTCTTCGACCCCCAGGCCATCGCACACGCCGACCGCACTATGTGGTGGGACATGCTGTCCATGGCTCGCACGATCGAAGGAGCCGACCGGCTGGCGATGCACTTGATCGCTGGGGCGAGCAGTGCGGAGCCTGGCGGTGACGACTTCTGGGCCAAGGCCGGGCGGAACCTGCTGCGAATCATGCTGCACGCGGCGGCAGTCGACGACCGGCACCTGGGAGAGGTACTGGATTGGCTGGCCGACCCGGGCAATCAGACCCCCCTGATCATCTTGCGCAACCATGACCTGACCGCTCTCGCGGAGAATCTTGACGGCACCGTGCGCGGGGCTCCGGAGACGCGCGACGGTATCTACGAACACGCCCGGCAGGCGGTGTCCTGCCTGCTCGACCCTGAAGTCCTCGCCTGGGTGACTCCGGACCCGCAGCTGCGCGAGTTCCGGCCCGGTGACTTCGTGCGCTCGTCCGACAGCCTCTACCTCCTGTCCAAGGACGGGGGTGGAGGTGCCGCGGGGGTTATCGCGGCGGCGACGGACGCGTGCCTGCGGGCGGCAGTCGCGGTGGCCGAGGCCAGCCCGGGCGGGCGGTTGGACCCGCCGATGGAGGCGATCCTCGACGAGGCCTGCAATGTCTGCAAGATCCAGGACCTCCCCGACCTCTACTCCCACCTCGGTTCGCGGGGCGTGCTGCCGGTTACGGTGATGCAGTCCTACGAACAGGGCGTCCGTGTCTGGGGCAAGAGCGGCATGGATTCGCTGTGGTCAGCCGCGACGATCAAGCTCCTCGGATCGGGTCTGGACGACCAGGCGTTCGCCGACCGCATCTCCTCACTGGCGGGCGAACGCTACGTCAACGAGTCGTCCGCCTCCCACAGCAAGGACGGCAGCAGCGTCACCCGGTCGCAGAAGCGCGAACGCATCATGGACATCTCCGACGTCCGCGAGATCAAGAAGGGGACAGCTGTCCTGTTCGCGACGTCGACCCGGCCGGCCTTGGTCGAGCTCAAGCCCTGGTACCTGGAGAAGAACGCCAAAGCCATCTCCGCCGACCAAAACGCCGAGGAGACCGCCATCGCCCAGCGCGCCGCCAAGCGGCTCACGTTTTGAACGAGTCACAGCGTTACAACTTCATCCCTCACACGAAATGACCTGGATGAATCTTGGATTTCAAAGACGACTCCCCCGAATCGCAACCGCCCTTTATATTCACCCTTTCACCCGAAGAATACCAGGTAGAGCTCATCGAACTCGCGGACTGGGTGAACGGATTCATTGTTCCCGTATACGTAACATCACGAATGCCCAGTTCGCGTGCGCCCTGGTGTGCGACATGGTGGGAACACCCCGAGGCAGTGGGCCGACTGCACTCAGTGTGGCTGGCATACCAGGCGATGTCAGATACGACAGATGCGGGAGCCACAGCTCCGCATGAATGGCACCGAGACCATCTGGATCCCGCCATGGCGCAATTGAGGACGCCGGACGGACCATTCGCTGGGTGTATGACTAAGCCGAATCAGCCAAACCATTATCCGCCTCGACCTGTCACAGTCGTCGACTATACTGGCGGTTAAAGTGAAAGAGGGGACCAATTATGTCCTATCCGGACGATGACGACCTCAGCATCGAAGAGCTTCGTGAACGCGAAAATTCCCTGATCGCATTGGGGGATATGTTTCCCGGCACCACACTGCACAAGCTCGGAGACAAACTCCGACAAAGCGGCGGATGGCCGGAAATCCTCAGGGGGACCCCAATGGTCATCGACACGGATATCGGCGGGGATCCTGACGACGCCATTGCCCTTGCCGCCGCTGCAAGAGCAGTGCCAAGCCTCTCACTCGTACTGACGAACGATGAGACCGGACCTGGTATCGGTTATGGCGCGAGATCACGGTTCGCTCGCGTGTTCCTGGATTCCCTAGGACGCCATGACGTTAAGGTCGTCGCAGGGCACAGTTCCGGTGACACCAAGTATTTCTGCGTTGAGCAGCTAATCCCCGATTCTATCCCTCCCCAGCCTTCCGATGTCGTCGCCGCAGTACGGCATCTTCTGCAAGCTTCTGACGGCCCTATCCGGTGGGTTGGAATCGGGGCCTTCAGCAATCTGGCAAACGTCCTCCGCGAGATCCCCGAGGCCGGGCAGAGGCTACAGGTCACGCAGATGGGGGGCGCTCTAAACTATCGGGATCCCTCCCGAGCCGAACACAACGTGCGAATGGATGTACCCTCTGCGCACGAAGTCTTCGCGGCCCAGAAGGAAAGGCGACTCCGTCGACTTAACCTCGTCACGTCAGACGTCACTTTCACTGGGAAGATAGAGATCACCCGAGAAAGTCCCTTTTACAACTTTCTCCGGGAGAATCAGGAGACCTATTGGACCGCCCTCCTTCTCCAACATCTGGATTTGTGGTTCGATAGATTCTACCCGGGGACCATTCAGCACGATCCGCTAACCCTCTCGGCTGCCCTGCAGATGGCATTCGTCGACCTGGATCCGACGAATATCGAGCTGGACGCGGCAGGCCGAACAACGGCGGATGAGAACGGCGCTCAGGTTTGGATGAGCATTTCTGCAGACTACGAGCCGTTCAACGAGTGGCTTAGTGAAGTCCTGACATCGAAAGATTTCAGAACTGACATCAGACGATAAGCGACCTCACGTCTTCACTGGAAATCCGGGTAGAACAGATTGAGCCTAGAGAAGCTAGGACGAGCATATTCGCTGTCCCAGGAAGACGAACGAGCTGTAGAGCAAGCATACTCTGCATTTCGCGAACATATCGCCCCCTTTATGGCATCCATCGCAGCAGAGATGGGCGACGATCTTCAGAGCGATGTCAAAAATCATTCAGATGCCCATCGGGTAGTCTTTCTTGGACGAGACGGACACAGTCTTGCTATCGCTACTGCGGAGCTATATCCGGAGTTTTTCAATGCCCACTGTAGCGAAGTTGTACTCTCACGGGCGGTGGTCGATTCCGCACTCCAAGACCTGGAAAAGAATTACAAGAAAACTTTCCCGAACGTCGAGGAGTTCCGTGGCGCCCGAAAGAAGGTTTCCCCGGAAAACGTCGATGATTCTCATATAGCACTTCGAGAATATCTCCGCAACAATAATATCCCCGTCGGAAAGGAAGGAAGTTCGGTAACCCTCGTCGATACCAGCTTTAAGGGAACAGTCCAAGAACTGCTGTCGGCGGCTTATCCGAACACTGAATTCACGGGCAGATACGCATTTTACAGCCAATCTCCTGAGGATCCTCACCCCGGAACAAAGATCGGCTACGTATTCCACCAGGAGGTGAGCGACTCCTGGAAGGGGCTACCGAAGCCGGATCTCCCTAACGATGTCTCGCAGACATTCGGAAACCAGGATGCCCTGGGCGTCATCGAGGAGACGATGCACGGCCCCTTGGGGAGCCCGAAAAAGATCACGGGGTCGGGTCCCACTCAGACCCCACAGCGACACGAGAGCAATGCCACAGAGGGCATCAACCCCATCCTCATCTCACCCTCCTATCAGTCCCCAGACGTTCGTGAGGCAGTGAAGGCGGCCGCATTCATGGCTGTCCAGGACACCGCCAGGGATTCCGCACAAAAGAGAGCGAGGGGGGAGGACTGGAAGGGTGAGCTTATGCAGAAGAGGGAGCACTTCACTCAACAGGTCCGCTTGTGGGTTGAGAAGAAACCGGGTGTGGACACGCAGCTGAAAACGGTTCTCGACAGCTTCGTTCGACGCGCCGACAAGGGATGCGTCAAGGATCTAGCCAATGAGCTCAAGAGCCGTAAGATGAGCCCCGAGCAGCAGGAGAGCGTATGGGAACGATTCCGTCAAAAGAAGAATGTTGCAGAAAAAGAGAAATTCGTCGCTACGTTCAAGAAAGCTACAGAAAGCAGCGGGGACCAAGGCAAGTTCGGATTCCTAGCCAGATCCTCAAGTACGTCTGTTACGGATAACTCCCGGGCGCGAATAGTCGAAGGCACACGTAAGCCAACGAGCGGACGCCCCACAAATGCTAACAGCTATACCACCGGAAAGGGGCATCGAGGACCGTCACTTGGGTCGCACTGACCACTTTCCACGTGTTCTAAGCCAACGCCTCGAAGGACTAAAATTGAGGGACATAAAGACAAGGCTGGGAGGCCCTGCTACCATCGTGGCCTCACTAATGCTAACTCTAACTGGATGCGGAATCGGAAGTGAATCGGCAGGCGATACGCCTCCTGCTTCCGCCTCACCAACCGAGCAAGAGGCCATCCAGATTCCAGCCGAGGACCTCGCTGGATTTGTCCTGTTCCATTCCGACAGCGAGTCCCCATTTATCACCGTCCACGACGCCGAAACTGGAAATCAGAAAACCCAGATCGATCTGTCAGATATTTTCGAGCCCGGCACATACTGGGGAAATATTGCCGGCGCTTTCACATTGTCTCCCGATCTACGATACGCGACTTTCGCGAGCCAAAGCGGAATCCACCTAGGGAAACTCGACGACACCACCTACACCTACCGCGAGACAGCACTCCTGACCCCCGAGAAAGGCAGCTCCTTCAGCGGGGGAAAGATTAAGTTCGAATACCCGCAATTTACCCCAGATGCAAGCCAACTTTGGGTGCTACAGACCGAAACCAAGGGTGAAAACCCAGAGAAAGTCTTCTCCATCGACACAGAAGACCCCAGCGGAAGCAAGCCGCGGAACATCGGAGAAACCCCCAAGGATTTAGTCCGCAAAAGAGCAGAAGAAGACTTTGGAGCTCCTCTCTACGCCGTCGGGCCGAACAATGAGTTCCAAGAGCAGAAAAAAGTTGAGGCCCCCGAGAACTCGCCACGGGGCCTCGAATATTACGAAACCGAGTCGGGAGTTGCGCCCATCACATTCAGAAGCGATGGGCAAGGAGGCTATTACGGAACGACACGGGACACTACTTCAGAGGAGTTTCCTCCCGGACTGTACCATTTCAAGCTGTCCAAGACCGGAGAAATCAAAGACAGCGAGAAGATCGTGGACGACGAAGAACGCAGGATCTCGAACATATGGGTTGACCACGAGAGGTCTCGCCTCCTCATCGAGGCCGACCACAGCTACTATCAGGCTCGGTTTGGCCAGACAGGGGAACCCGAACCACTGTTCTCAGAATTCACGTTCGAAAACGAGGAAACCAAGTGGTCCAACATGATGGACGGAGTGATCGGCTTCTTCCCTCCGCACAGCTCCTAGTGATGTCTAAAGACTCTCAGCGAGACCATCGAGTCCAAATGTGAGTTACCACGACGGGCATGGCAGCTCTCTCATGGCTACGTACCCGTGACTCCTTGATCTCCGGTCCCCATGCCCGTCATTCAAGCGCTTTCTCACCATACTCAAAGTTGGGAGACTCACGACTCAGCGGTGACCGCCGGAATGAACCTGCCGCGTATAGGTGTGGGCCGGGGAACCGTCCATGCTCCGTCGTCTGGAAGCATCCTTGTCCTGTCCCCGGCCCGTTTCGAGTCCGGCCCAGCCCTCGCGCGGGGCCGGCTCGGGAGGGTGGGGCTACTTCGCGAACGACCAGTCCTCGGCGTTCCAGAAGAAGCCGTAGCCGTGGTGGGCCAGGGTGCGCTCCTTCAGTCCCTCCAAGTTCGAGGGGACGGCGTTGATCGCGTCCAGGTAGGAGACGAAGACGTAGGGCGGGTCCTCGACGAGGGCCTGCTGGAAATCGGTGTAGGCCTTCTTCCGCGTCTTCTCGTCGCTGGTGCTGCGCCCCTCCTCCAGGGCCTGGTCCGCGTCGTCGTTGGCGTAGCTGCCGTAGTTGGAGCCGTTGTCGGCCAGCGCCTCACTGGAGTGGAAGGGGCCGTAGAGCGCCCCGTCCGGGTCGTAGGGCGTGCCCCACCCGATGAGGAAGGTCTCCAGCTTGTCCCATTTCACCGCGTCGCGCGGCTCCGGCTTCGCGGTCACGTCGAAGCCCTGTTCGCGCAGCTGCGTGGCGAGCACCTCGATCATCGAGGCACGCAGACCGTCTTCGGCGAAAGTGGTGAGGTCGAACGCGACGGGTGTGCCGTCCATCGCCCAGGTGCCGTCGTCGTTCTTCTCGTATCCGGCGTCGGTCATGATCTTCGTGACCCGCTTGGGGTCGAACGAGTAGTCGGCCACGTCGGCGTGGAAGGGGCTCTTGCCGAGCGGTCCCGTGGCCGGGGAGCCGTACCCGTGCTGCACGCTCTTGATGATCGCGTCGCGGTCGATGGCGTAGTTCATGGCCTGGCGGGGCGCGGGGTCCGTGAACCGGTCGTCGGTCATGTTGAACATGACGCCCCGGTAGTCGGCGGTGGGCCAGACCTCCACGTCGATGCCGCTGGCGCCGCCGTCCCCGTCGAACTCCTTGGCCTGCTGGGGTTCGAGGTAGGCGGCGTCCACCTCGCCGTTCTTCAGCTTGATAAGCCGCGTGGCCGCGTCGGGGACGTAGGAGATGGTGATGCCGTCGAGTCCCGGTGCACCGCCGTAGTAGTCGTCGAACGCGCTGAGCGTCGCGTACTCGTTGTGCTTCCAGGTGTCGAGCTGGAACGGCCCGGTGCCGATGGGGTGCTCGTTGAAGTCCGGGTCGTCGATGCCGGTGTCGGCGAGGACGTGCTCCGGCAGGATCCCGTTGGCGAGCGAGTCCAGCAGGGCGGGTGTGGGCTCGCTGAGCTTGATGGTGACGGTGTGGTCGTCGTCGGCGGTGACGTCCGTGACGTTGGCGAACTTGTTGCTGGTGACGAAGTCGCCGTCGCGGGTGCCTTCGATGGTGAAGACGACGTCGTCGGCGGTGAAGGGCTCGCCGTCGTGCCAGGTCACTCCGTCGCGCAGGGAGAAGGTGTAGGTCCGCTCGTCCTTGCTGGTCTTCCAGCTTTCGGCGAGCGCCGGGACGATCTTGTTGTCCTCGTCATGGGCGGTGAGTCCGCGGAAGACCATCTCGGTGACGGGGTCGAGATGCTCGTCGACGAGGGCGGGGTTGAGCACGTCGGGTTCGTCGCCCAGTGCGTAGGTGAGCGAGTCGCCCCCGGCGCCGTCCTGTGTCCCGCCACCGCCCGCGCACGCGGTGGTGAGGAGCACGACGGACGCGCCCACTGCGAGGAGAGATCGGGACCTCTTCATGTTTCCCCACTAGTTGCGAATTCTTTGCAACTAGCAACCATACGCGTGTGGGCACGTAAGACCGACGGCGAGGGCGGATGTGGCGATGAGCGGCGCCGTGCGCGGGGAGGATGGGCCTCAGTCGACGACCTTGCCCTGGACATAGGGCGTGGAGCGCCGCTCCCACTCCAGGTAGCGCTCGGTCTCCCCCAGCACGCTCGACGTGAGCCAGAGGACGACGCCGATGTCGTCGGCGAGCCCCAGGACCGGGATAAACAGCTCCGGCACGAGGTCGACAGGGGAGGCGATGTAGGCGATCGCGACCAGGAACATCACCAGCCGCGACGCGGGGAGTTCGGTGTACTGGCCGCGGAGGCGCTTCCCCACCATGCGCGGGATGGCTCCGGCGCGCGCGAAGACGGAGGGCTTTCCCGGCTTCGTCCCCTCCTGGACGATCCGCCACGCGGCAGCACCAGCCGCTGCACGATTGCTCTTGCGCACAGACCTCACCTCAAAGATCGTCGATGTCGCTCCTGGCCCATCAGGCTAGCTTTCAAGATATGACGCGACTCCACCGCAAGTTGTTCCCTCGAATGCCGCCGTGAACCGCTAGGTTGTGGGGAACCTCCAGCCCTTCCGACCCAGGGAGTCCGTTGACGATCACGCGTACCGGCACGGGGGAGCTCCACCCGATGGCCCGCGGCATGTCCCTCGTCACCGTGGCAGTGCTCGCCTTGCTCGCCTCCACGGCGTGCACCGCTGTCGCCGGCGACGACCGCCCCGAGCCGCGCGTCACCGATGCCGCTGGAGATCCACGGGCCGGTGGGGAGGGCGACGCCTCCGCAACGCCTCCAGCGGCCGACCCGGACGAGGCCGGAAGAGAGAACGGGGACGGGAGAAAGAACGCCGACGGAGGCACGTCGAGTGGCCCTCTCGCCGGCATGACCGTCGTCATCGATCCCGGCCACAACGGTGGCAACGAGGACGCACCCGACGAGATCAACAAGCTCGTCCCCGCTGGACCGTCGAAAAAGGAATGCGACACCGTCGGCGCCGAGAGCAGCGGCGGATACGCCGAACACGAGTTCACCTGGGACTTCTCCCAAAACCTCGCCGACCAGCTGGAGTCGGAAGGCGCCACCGTCGTCCTCACCCGCGACGACGACACGGGTGTCGGCCCCTGCATCAACGAACGCGCCGAGATCGGAAACGACGCCGAGGCCGATGCCGCCATCTCGATCCATGCCGACGGCGGTCCGGCCACCGGGCGCGGCTTCCACCTCATCGCCCCGGGCAGGGTGGAGGGCTTCACCGAGGACATCGTCGAGCCGTCGCGGCAGCTGGCCAAGGACGTGCGCGCCGCCTATCGCGCCGGATCGGGGCTGCCCTACGCCGACTACCTGGCCGAGGACGGCCTGGACGAGCGCACCGACCTGGGGGGCCTCAACCTCTCCACGGTGCCGAAGGTGTTCCTGGAGGCGGGCAACATGCGCAACCCCGCCGACGCGAAGAAACTGGCGGATGAGGAGTGGCGGGAGAAGGCGGCAGGGGCCGTCGCTGAGGGGATCGCGCGCTACCTGCAACGGGACTGACCCCTGGCACCCGGCCGAGCCGCGCCGGATCACCGTGGGGCAGGATAGCCGGATGAATTCTTCCCCCACACCCCCCGAGCTGCCCCTGCCGGATTTCTTCGAGTTCGATGTCGCCTTCCGCGGTTATGACCGGCATCAGGTCATGGAGCTCGTCAGCCAGGCGCTGGCCAGCGTCAAAGCGTTAGAGGGCGGAAACCCGGACGCGGCCACCCTCACCGCCCGTGACCTGCGCAGGAACGCCGACGCTCTCGACGTTGTCCTGCGGGGCTACAAGATCGACCAGGTGAAGGAGGTCCTGGGGGTCATCCACCAGCGGCTTGGCGGCGGTTCCCCCTCCTCCGACCCGCGGCCGGAGGACATCGAACTCGACATCGTGCTTCGCGGCTTTGACCGCCACCAGGTCAGCGAGGCCACCGACGAGGCGCTCGCCAGCATTGACGCCCTGACCAGGGGCGACCCCGATGCCGCTACGCTCACCGCCCAGGAGCTGCGGAGCCGCGCCGCCGGCTTCGAGGTCGTCTTCCGCGGCTTTGACCGGTACCAGGTCGCCTCCTTGATCGACCATCTCGCCGATCAGCTCGACAGCGGGGAGCACCCGTCCAACCAGCATTAACGCGTAGATCAGGTGAAGACTGCACAATATAGGCATGGCTCTGACACCTGCGGACGTCCGCAACAAGCAGTTCCATGTGGTGCGTCTTCGCCCTGGATACAACGAAGAGGACGTCGACGCTCTCTTGGACCGCGTCGAGGCCACGCTCATGGCGCTGGCGGGCGGCCCGCAGACCGAGCCGCTGATCACCGCGGAGGAGGTGCAGGCGGCCCGGTTCCGGAGCACGCGGCTGAGCCCCGGGTACAACGAGGACGAGGTCGACGACTTCCTCGATGTCATCGTCGATGACTTGCGGGCGCGCGGGCTGAGTAGCGGGTCGGCCACCAAGGCGACACACGAGCCGACCCAGCACCCGCGGGGGGCGCAGCCGCCATCTCCCCACGGGCCGCCCGGCGCGCAGGCGCCCGGTGGCGGGCCCGAGCAAGCGCCGAGGCGGGCCGCGCAGCCGCCGCCCGCGGCCCCTGGCGCGTCGATCGGCGAGACGTCGCACGACCGGCCCCGGATGACGCCGGAAGACGTCCGGAGCAAGCAGTTCGCGACGACCCGGCTGACCACCGGCTACAACGAACAGGAGGTCGACGACTTCCTCGACAGTGCCGAGGTCACCCTCGAAGCGCTCCTCAACGGGCGGCCCGAGCGCGCGCTGCTCACCGCCGCGCAGGTCGAGCGGGTCCAGTTCGGCACCACGCGCGCCCGGCCGGGGTACGACCCCGCGCAGGTCGACGCCTTCCTCGACCTCCTCGCCGACGAACTCCGCAGGTACGAGCGGCCCTGACACGCACGCGCTACGGCCGCAGCCCGTTCAGCAGCAGGTGGGCGAAGTGGTCACCGACCGCGGCTCCGGAGAGCTCTCCGTCCGGCCGGTACCACATCCCCAGGTGGTGCACGGCGCCGAAGTACTGGGTGACGACGATGTCGGCCGGGATATCGGTGCGGAAGACCCCGCTGTGCTGGCCTTCCTCGATCATCTCCCGGAACCGCTCGTGGTAGCTGCGTCGCTCCTTGCGCACCTCGTTCTGCCGCTCTGGGGAGAGCATGTGCAGCGACCGCTGGAAGATCACGGTGTCTTCGAGGTTTTCCACAGTTGTGCGGACGACGTCGGCGGCGGCCTCTCTCAGCCGCTCCGCGATGGGCCCCTCATCGGACGCGAACTCCTCCAACCGACGCATCTGCATGGCGAGGACACGCTCGTAGACGGCGAACAGCAGGTCGTCCTTCGAGGCGAAGTAGTGGTACATCGCGCCCTTGGTGACACCGGCCGCCTGCACGATCTCGCGCACCGAGGTCCGCTCGTAGCCGCGTTCGGCGAACAACCGCGTAGCGGCGGACATCAACCGGTCCGAGACCGACGCCGTGTTGTCCTCGCGCGGCCCCGATGCGGAACGGTCCTGGCCGCGCCCTGGGCACTCGTCCCGCGGATTCCCCATGCGTCGCCCCGTCTCCCTCTCTGCCGACCAGCCGCTTCCAGGATAGGCAGACCGTCCGGTCGGTCTCGCCCCGGCGACCCGCCTCCACCACCGGGTGGCCGGCCCGACACGCCGGGACGGCGCGATGATCGTCGACTCGTCCCGCGATCTCGCAGGTCGGCGCGTCAGCCCGACGCGCGGACACGCGCTCGCCATTGCCCGGACCGCTCCGGCCCCTAAGGTGAGAAACACGAGGCAGCTTCACGCACCTAGGGCAACATCGAACACGCGTTCGATAGAATGCCAGGGTGAGTCTCTACAACGAACGGATCGACGTCAGAGCGTCCATGGGCGGGCACCCCGCCTTTTTCTCCTGGCGCGGCCGGGTGTTCCGGGTCCGGCGCGTCATCGGGACCTGGAACTCCGCCCCCGGAACACCCGAGGCCGACATCCGCCTGGTGCGGGTCGCCGCCGAATCGGATCACGGCGAGCCCACGATCGCCGACATCACGCTCGACACGGCCACCGCCGACTGGACGATGCGCCGCCTGTGGAATTAGTGGCGTTGAGGCAGCAGGGGTGCTGGGAGCCAGGTGCGCTCGTGACCGGGTGCGCTTGCAACCAGGCCCGCTGGGGCCCGGCGAGGCCCACCGCGGCCCGCGCGCCACGGCCGGAGCGGGGCACCGGGGAGTCGCGCTCTCCACGGATCGCGCTCGTGCGGTTCCCCCGCGCGTCCCCATCCCGCTCCGGCCGGTTTCCTCGCAGGGATGTGGGCGGGTGGCCGGGAGCGGCCGCCGGGCGGCGCCAGCGGTTTCGGGGTTCTACGATGACCCACTATGCGCATTCTGGTGGTGGAGGACGACGACCGAGTAGCCCGAGGCCTGGTCACCGCGCTCCGCAATGCCTCCTACGAGGTCACCCGAGCGGCCACGGCCGAGGCGGCGCTGCGCGCCCCGGCCGCCGATGTCGTCCTGCTCGACCTCGGACTCCCCGACGCCGACGGCATCGACGTCCTGCGCCGCCTACGTGAACGCCCCCAGACCGCCATCATCGCCGTCACCGCGCGCGCCGAGGAGCGCGAGCGCGTCCGGGGGCTGCGCACCGGTGCCGACGACTACGTCGTCAAACCGTTCGGCATCGCCGAGCTCCTGGCACGCATCGACGCCGTATTGCGCCGCACCCGCACCGCGCGCGCCAGTGCCCGCCGCGACGACGAAACGCCGCTGCGGATGGGCGGCCTCACCCTCGACGTGGGCGCCCGAGAGGCCGACCTCGCCGGGGCCTCCCTGGCCCTGACCCGCAAGGAATTCGACCTCCTCGCGCTGCTCACGTCGCACGCGCCCGCCGTGGTGAGCCGGGACCTCATCCTCGACCAAGTGTGGGGGTCGGCCTGGGAATCCTCCTCCCGCACCCTCGACACGCACATCGCGGCCCTGCGCGGCAAGCTCAACGGCACCGTGCGCATCCGGACCGTACGCGGCGTCGGCTACCGCCTCGTCGACGCGTCGGACTCGGCGTGACCGGTGCTGCGGAGGCTGCTGTTCATCCTGGTGCCGCTGGCGTTCCTTCTCGTGGCGGCGCTCGCCCTGCCGCTCGGAACGGTCCTGGCCCAGCAGGAGACCCAGCGGGTCTACGTCGATCGGCTCAGTGATGTCGGCCGCTTCGCTTCCCTCGGCGACACCGCCATGCGCACCGGGCGTCTGGAGGCCCTGGACAGCGAGCTGACGCGGTACGCAGAGCTGTACGGCATCGACGTCGCGGTGGCCGATCCCGCTGGCGAGGTGGTGGCGGCGTCCGTTCCCCCGAACCAGGCCGCCGACCTGCTGGACAGCTCCCGGGTACAGGCGGTGATGACCCCCGCCCTCGCCGGGTTCCGCCCGGCGCCGCCCACCGCGGTGTGGCCATGGGAGTCCGGCCCTCTTGTCCTGGCGGAGCCCATCGGGCGCGACAGCGAGGTGGCGGGCGTCGTCGTGCTGGTCTCGCCGACCGACCGGCTGCGCGCGTCCATCCTCTACGACTGGGCGGGGCTGCTACTGCTGAGCCTGGTGCCGTTGACCGGTCTCGCCGCGTCGGCGTGGCCGCTGTCGCGCTGGGTGCTGCGGCCGGTGCAGCGGCTCGACGGCGCCACCGCCGCGGTCGCTCAGGGCGACCTGTCGGTCCGCGCCGACGCCGCGGGCGGGCCGCCGGAGCTGCGCCGCCTGGCGGAGTCGTTCAACGCGATGGTCGACGTGGTGCAGAAGGCGGTCGAGCGCCAGCGGGCGTTCGTGTCCGACGCCTCTCACCAGCTGCGCAATCCGCTGGCGAGCCTGCGGTTGGCAGTGGAGAACCTGGCCCCCTTCCTCACCGGCCCGGACGCCCGCACGGCCCACCAGGACGCCGTGGAGGAGGCCATGGCCATGCACCGGATGCTGAACTCGCTGCTCGCCATGACGCGGTTGGAGAGTTTCAGCGGAGCGGCGCCGGTGGACATGGACGGCGTGCTCGCGGCACACGCCGGCCGGTGGCGGGTGCTCGGCGCGCAGCGGGGGGTCACCGTCGAGACGCGGGTTCCGGGCGGGCTGTGGCTGATGGCACCGCCGGGCGGGTTGGGCAGCGTCCTGGACGAGCTGATGAGCAACGCGACCCGGTTGTCGGGTGGGACCCGGGTGGAACTCCGGGTGCGGTCGGCCGATGGCAGCGATCCTGGCGAGGAGTCCGCGTCGGAGGTGGCGGGCGATGCCGCTGCGGAGTCCGCCCGCGGCGCTCCGGACATGGTCGAGCTTCACGTGTCCGACGACGGCGTCGGCCTGACCGACGAGGAGCGGGCGGGTGCGCTCCGCCGCTTCTGGCGCGCGGCCAAGCACCAGAACACCGACGGCACCGGTCTGGGCCTGGCCATCTGCGCCGAGCTGATCCGCGGCGCGGGCGGCGAGCTGCGCCTGGAGTCCGGACTGCCCCGGCCGGACGGTACCGGCCACGGGCTGGACGTCTTCGTCCGCCTGCCGCTGGCGCCCGCTCCCCGGCCCGACGCGACGCATGGCGCGCCACATGAGGCGGCACATGGGGCGGCACATGGGGCGACAACTGGCGGGGCAACGAACGGGGCGACTGACGCGATAGACGCGGACCCGTCGGGCGCGTCGGCCTGAGGCCTCCGCACGGTAGGCGCACGGCCGGCCCGCCCGGCCGCGACGCGCGGTTCCGTGCGGCCGCCCGGACCATCGCGTCCCGGGTCCGCGGAGCAGCCGACTGTCGCGCCGGGATCGCGGCGCTCACCGCTCCGCGCTCCCTGCTGCTGCCCGCCCCCTCAGGCCTTCTGGTCCCGGAACCACTGGACGGCGCCGGGGTGGAGCGGGATGGGGCTGGTGGCGATTCCGGTCCGCACGTTGATTTGGGCGGCCTCGGGGCGTTTCGCGGCCATGGCGTCGGCCGTGGTGAACACGGTCTCCGTGATCGTCCGGGCCACGGCGTCCGGCATGTCCGTGCGGGCCAGCAGCACGTTGGGAACCGACAGGGTCGGGCACGGCGGCAGACCGGGGTAGGCCGTGGCCGGGATGGTCGCCGGGAAGTACGAGCCGGGGTAGGCCTCGGCCATGTCCGCCGCCTGGCGGTCCAGGGGGAGGCAGCGCAGTGACTCGTGGCGGAGCAGGTCGGTGATGGCGGGGGTGGGGATTCCGGTGAGCGAGAACATCGCGTCGATTTCCCGCTTCGCCAGGGCGCGCGCGGACGCCGCCTGGTCCATTCGCGTGTCGTCGACGTTGAGGCCGATCCGCGCGGCCAGGCGGAGCATCGTGTACTCGGTCCCGGATCCGGTGGCCCCGAAGGAGACCCGTTTCCCCGTCAGGTCGTCGACGTCGGCGATCTCGGAGTCCGCGCGTACGACGAGGTGCAGGTAGCTGTCGTAGAGGCGGCCGATCGCCGCGACGCCGTCGGGGTCGGAGGCGGCCGCGTCCAGGCTGGAGATGCCCAGGTGGGCGCGGCCCTCGTCCAGGAGCCTCAGGTTCTCCGTCGACGCCCCGGTGCCCAGGACCGTGACCTCGGTCTGGGGCATGGTGCCGTGCAGCTCCGTCGCGAGCGCCCCGCCGATCTCGCGGAACACCGCACCGGGCGGGCCGGTGGCCAGAACGAGCTCCGGGTAGGAGGCGTCCCCCCGACCGCTGCACGCGGCCAGGGCGACCGCCAAGGCGCCGAGAACAACAGTGCGCCGATTCGGCTGCGCTGAACCCACACCGGCAGCCTAGGCGAAGGTGCGGGCAGTGGCCGGGTTCGGCCACTTGGAGGTCACCACAAGCGACCGATAACGCACGTCACGTACAGATATGTCAGAGGAATCCGAAGTTTTCGCCATGCGCTTGCGTGCTCTTAGCCGCGGTCCTCAGGCTCCCAAGTGCGGGGAGCGGAGTCGGCGGGTTTCCCGACCCCTGCGGCATCACGGGGGCGCCGCACGGGGGTGGGCAGCACACCGGCTCGGTCTCCGTCGGATGCGTGCCGAGCGACGAAGCGACGACGACCGAACACGCGAGGAGGCGCCCCCACCATGTCGACGTCCACGGCGGGCAGTAGCGGTTCGCCCACTCCTCCGGACACGGATCGCTCCGGTGAACCGCTCCCGCTGGTGAAGGTCGGCGGACTGGTGGCGGGCGTCCTTCTCTCCGTCGTCCTCTCCCTCCTCCTGCCGGACTCGCTGTCCGCGCCCGGCAGGATCACCGCCGGCGTCGCCGCCTTGATGGCCGTGTGGTGGGCCACCGAGGCGCTTCCCCTCCCCGCCACGGCCCTGCTGCCGCTGGTGCTGTTCCCGGTGCTCACCGGCGCCGACATCAAGGACGTGGCCGCCCCCTACGCCAACCCCATCATCTTCTTGTTCATGGGCGGCTTCATGCTCGCCCTGGCCATGCAGCGCTGGAACCTGCACCGGCGCATCGCGCTGACCGTCGTGGCGGCCGTGGGCACCAGCCCGGCGATGCTCATCGCGGGGTTCATGCTGGCCACCGGCTTCATCACGATGTGGGTCAGCAACACGTCCACGACCATCATGATGCTGCCCATCGGCGCGGCCGTGATCGCGATGGTGGCCCAGCTGCGCGACGGCCGGACCGATCCCAACTTCGCGACCGCGCTGATGCTCGGCATCGCCTACTCCTCCTCCATCGGATCGGTCGCCACCCTCATCGGCACCCCGCCCAACGCGCTCATGGTCGGCTACCTCGCCGAGAACCACGGCATCAGCATCGGTTTCGGCCAGTGGATGATGGTCGGCCTGCCGCTGGCCGCCGTCTTCCTGCTCCTCACGTGGCTTGTCCTGACCAAGCTCGTCTTCCCGCCGCGCCTCGCGGCTTTCACGGACGGCGTCGACGGCCGGGAGCTGATCCGTTCGGAGCTGCGCGCCATGGGCCCGGTCTCGCGCGGCGAGTTCCTGGTGCTGCTGGTGTTCGTTGGGGCCGCGCTGGCGTGGGTGTTCGTGCCGCTGCTGGCCGACAGCCCGATCGGCGAGACGCTGCCGTGGCTGGCCCATATCTCCGACGCCGGGATCGCGATGGCCGTAGCGGTGCTGCTCTTCCTCATCCCGGTGGAGCGGCGGATGGGGGTCCGGCTCCTCGACTGGGACAGCGTCACCCAGCTGCCATGGGGCATCCTGCTGCTGTTCGGCGGGGGCCTGAGCCTGTCCACGCAGTTCGGCGAGAGCGGCCTGAGCGAGTGGATCGGCGCGGGCGTGGGCGCCCTGAGCGCGGTGCCGGTCGGGGTGCTGGTCCTGGTCGTCGCGGCGCTCGTGCTGCTGCTGACCGAGCTCACCAGCAACACCGCGACGGCCGCGACGTTCCTCCCGGTCATGGGCGGCGTCGCCGTCGGGATGGACATGGATGTGATGACACTGATCGTTCCGGCCGTGCTGGCGTCGTCGCTGGCGTTCATGCTCCCCGTGGCGACCCCGCCGAACGCGATCGTCTTCGGCTCGGGGCACGTGACGATCGCGCAGATGCTGCGGGGCGGGATCTGGCTCAACCTGATCGCCCTGTTCCTGATCCTGGCCGTCATGTACGGGATCGCCGGGCGGGTCCTCGGCTTCACCCTCTAGGCCCTCGGTGCCGTAGCGGCGCGGCGTCCCCCTCCGCACGCTTCGGCCGTCCCTACCGCGGCGCCCGCGCACACCCCCTCCCCTCTGCGCGGGCGCCGCTCGTCTCCGCTGACCAGGGCCGTCTTCCCGCCGAGGGCCACCTCTCTGGAGGGCGCGCAGGACATCGTCAAGGGCGAGCTGGGCGAAATGGGGCCGGTCAGCCCGGCGGAGCCGCGCGTGCTGGCCGTGTTCGTGGTCGCGGGGCTGTCGTTGGTGTTCATCCCGCTGCTGGCCGCGTCGCTGGCCTTCATGCTGCCGGTGGCCACCCTGCCCAACGGGGTGGTCTTCGCCAGCGGCCACGTCGCGATCGGTCAGATGATCATGACCGGGGCCTGGCTCAACGCCATCGCCGTCTTCGTCGTCATGCTCACCATGAACGCCGTCGCCGGGTGGCTCTTCGGGATCTCGTTCTGATTCCGGCCCCCTCCTGCCCGCCGGTCAGAGCGAGGACGCGGGGCAGGCCTACTCCCCGTACGGCTGGTACCAGGCCTCGCCCCGCTCGTCGCGCGCGAGCCGGATGCGGCGCTGGAGCGCCTCGCGCATCTTTGGGAGCTCCTCGACGGAGAACCAGCCGACGTCGAGGGACTCGTCCCGGTCGAGCCGGAGCTCCCCGCCGATCGGGCGGCAGCGGAAGGTGATGTCGAGGATCTGGACCACGTCCCCGTTGGAGTACGTCCACGGCGGCTCGGTGACGACACAGGCCACCCGCTCCGGGACGACGCGGATACCGGTCTCCTCGGCGACCTCGCGCGCGAGCGCGGCCGCGGGCTGCTCCCCCGGCTCCAAGATCCCCCCGGGCGGTGCCCAGCATCCGTCGTCGGCCCGCTGGTGCAGCAGGACGCGGTCGCCGGGATCGACGACGACCCCCGTCACTCCGGTCAACCACAGCAACTCGTGTCCCACGTGCTTGCGCAGCCGGAGGATGAACTCGGGTGTCGCCATGCTCCGGACCCTATCGATCCCGCCGCGTTCCAGCCCGGGTCCCGGCCGTCCGCGTACGGGGACACCGCCACCCCACCGCGAGCGCCCGCCGTGCGGTGGCGGGGCGAACGTTACCGGAGCACACGACATGACGGGCGGACCCGCGTCGACGCGGGTCCGCCCGTCATGTCACCGGTCCGACGGGACGACCGATCGATCAGCCGGCCTGCTGTTTGGCTTCCAGCGCCTCGATGGCGTTGACGGCGGCGGGCACAGTGTGGTGGACCGGGACCTGGCGGTGCAGGCTCACCAGCCGGACGACCTTGTCAACACGCTCATTCGGCGCGGCGAGCGCGAGGCTGCCGTTGCGCTCCTTGACGGCGCTGTAGGCCTGGATCACGACGTTCAGTCCGCTGGAGTCCATGAACTCCAGGTCCGTGAGGTCGAGGATCAGCCATGGTCCGTGCGTCTCAACGGCGGACAGGACATGCTCATGGAGGTCGTCAGCGGTCGCGATGTCGAGCTCACCCTCGACCTTGACGATCACGCTGTGGTTCTCGACCCGGGTACTCAGCCCAAGCCTGTGCACGTTCACTCCTCCCAGCCCCACGTCGATGTGAGGGGCCCCATTGGGTCAACCATACGGAAAACGGCGAATTCCGGTAGGGGGTCCGGCCGCACTCCGTCGCGCCGGATGAACGACTGAAGTCCGGTGCGGTGATCGGCGCCGCGCTCCGGTGGACCCGGCTCGCTGGTTCCCGTAAGTCTCTGGGCACACACGGTATTAGGCGATCGGGCGCACGGGAATGCCGATGCGTGAAGATTTTTTCCGATACAGGTCAGCTCAGACCAGAAAAGTCTGTGGCATGTTTCATGTACTCCAGGCCGGGGCGCCGGGTGCCGCTCACTCGCGCGGCGCCTCAGCGGAGTCTGTGAAGATTTCCAGGAGCCGCTCAGCCGCCAGGGTGGCGGTGATCTCACCGGATCGCACCGCAGCTTCCAGCCCCGGTGTCGCCTCGCCCACACCGGGGTGACGGGTCAGCCGGTCCATCAGGCGGTCGCGCACCTGGGCCCACATCCAGTCCACCTGCTGGCGGCTGCGCTGTTCGGCGAACTCCCCGCTGTCCTCCAGCGTCGAGCGGTGGTCCAGCACCGCATTCCACACCTCGTCCAGGCCGTCACCGGTCAGTCCGCTGCACGTGAGCACAGGAGGACGCCACGCGGAGTGCGGGGGGTGCAGCAGCCGCAGCGCCCGCCCGAGCTCCCGGGCGGCCTTGCGGGCCTCGGACGCGTGGGGGCCGTCGGCCTTGTTCACGGCGACGACGTCGACTAGCTCCAGCACACCCTTCTTGATGCCCTGCAGCTGGTCGCCGGTGCGGGCGAGGGTCAGGAACACAAAGCAGTCGACCATCCCGGCGACGGTGACCTCCGACTGGCCCACGCCGACCGTCTCCACCAGCACCACGTCGAAGCCCGCGGCCTCCATGAGGATCATGGTCTCGCGGGTGGCCCGTGCGACGCCGCCGAGCGTGCCCGCCGTGGGCGACGGGCGTACGAACGCGTTCGGGTCGACCGACAGCCGCTCCATCCGCGTCTTGTCGCCGAGGATGCTGCCCCCGGTGCGCGTGGAGGAGGGGTCCACGGCCAGCACGGCCACCCGGTGCCCCTCGCCGGTCAGCCGGGTGCCGAGCGCGTCGATGAACGTCGACTTGCCGACGCCCGGCACGCCGGTGATGCCCACCCGGTGGGCCTTCCCGCTGTGCGGGAGCAGCTTCACCAGCAGCTCCTGCGCCAGCCCGGCGTGGTCCGCGCGCCGTGACTCCACGAGGGTGATCGCGCGGGCCAGGGTCGGCCTGTGTCCGGCCAGGACGCCCTCGGCGTAGGCGTCGATGTCGATCCGGCGGCTCATCCGCCCTGCCCGCCGTGTCCGCCGTTCTCGCCCGAGGCGCCGGACGCTCCGGACGCGCCGTGGCCCAGGGCGTCGTCGAGGCGATGGAGCAGGCCGATGGCGGCCTCCGCGATCACGGTGCCGGGCGGGAAGATCGCCGCGGCGCCCGCCTCGTACAGCGCGTCGAAGTCGGCCGGCGGGATGACACCGCCGACGACGATCATGATGTCCTCGCGCCCCTGGGCGGCCAGCTGCTCGCGCAGGGCGGGGACGAGGGTGAGGTGGCCCGCCGCCAGCGAGGAGACGCCGATGATGTGGACGTCGGCCTCGGCCGCCTGGGCCGCGACCTCCGCCGGTGTCTGGAACAGCGGGCCGACGTCGACGTCGAAGCCGAGGTCGGCGAAGGCCGTGGCGATCACCTTCTGGCCGCGGTCATGCCCGTCCTGGCCCATCTTGGCGACCAGGATGCGCGGGCGCCGCCCCTCGTTCTCCTCGAACCTGTGGACGCGTTCGGCCACGGCCTCCATGGTCTGGGCTGCCTCCGACGACGTTTGGGCTTCCTCGCGGTATACGCCCTGGATGGTACGGATCTGCCCCGAGTGGCGCTGGAACACCTTCTCCATGGCGTCGGAGATCTCCCCCACCGTGGCCTTGGCGCGGGCGGCGTCGACGGCCGCGGCGAGCAGGTTGTTCTCCAAAGTGGTGCCGTGCGACTCGCCCGCCGCGGCGGCGGTGAGCCGGTCCAGCGCCGCGCGCACAGCGGCGTCGTCGCGCTCCTCGCGCAGCCGCCGCAGCTTCTCCAGCTGCTCGGCGCGGACCCGGCTGTTGTCGACCTTGAGCACGTCGATCTCGTCGGGGGTGTCCGGCAGGTACTTGTTGACGCCGATGACTGGCTGGCGGCCGGAGTCGATCCGCGCCTGGGTGCGGGCGGCCGCCTCCTCGATGCGCATCTTGGGGATACCGGCGTCGATGGCGGCCGCCATGCCCCCGGCCTCCTCCACTTCGCGGATATGCGCCCACGCCCGCTGGGCGAGCTCGTAGGTGAGGCGTTCGACGTAGTGGCTGCCGCCCCACGGGTCGATGGCGCGGGTGGTGCCGGACTCCTGCTGGAGGAGCAGCTGCGTGTTGCGGGCGATGCGCGCGGAGAAGTCGGTGGGCAGGGCCAGCGCCTCGTCGAGCGCGTTGGTGTGCAGGGACTGGGTGTGCCCCTGGGTGGCGGCCATGGCCTCCACGCAGGTGCGCACGACGTTGTTGAAGACGTCCTGGGCTGTCAGCGACCAACCGGAGGTCTGGGAGTGCGTGCGCAGGGACAGCGACTTGGGGTTGGCCGGCCCGAAGCCGTTGACGAGGTCGGCCCACAGCAGGCGGGCCGCCCGCAGCTTGGCCACCTCCATGAAGAAGTTCATCCCGATGGCCCAGAAGAACGACAGGCGCGGGGCGAAGGAGTCGACCTCCAGCCCGGCCCTCCGGCCCGCGCGGATGTACTCCACGCCGTCGGCGAGGGTGTAGGCCAGCTCCAGGTCGGCGGTGGCCCCTGCCTCCTGCATGTGGTAGCCGGAGATGGAGATGGAGTTGAAGCGGGGCATCTTCTGCGAGGTGAACGCGAAGATGTCGGAGATGATCCGCATGGAGGGCTGCGGCGGGTAAATGTAGGTGTTGCGGACCATGAACTCCTTGAGGATGTCGTTTTGAATGGTCCCCGCCAGCTTCTCGGGCGGTACTCCCTGCTCCTCCGCGGCGACGATGTACAGCGCCATGACCGGGAGCACGGCGCCGTTCATCGTCATCGAGACGGTCATCCTGTCCAGCGGGATGCCGTCGAACAGCTGGCGCATGTCATAGATGGAGTCGATGGCCACGCCCGCCATGCCCACGTCACCGGCCACACGCGGGTGGTCGGAGTCGTAGCCGCGGTGGGTGGCCAGGTCGAAGGCGACGGACAGGCCCTTCTGGCCCGCTGCGAGGTTGCGCCGGTAGAAGGCGTTGGACTCCTCGGCCGTGGAGAACCCGGCGTACTGGCGGATGGTCCACGGCTGGTTGACGTACATCGTGGGGTAGGGGCCGCGCAGGTAGGGCGGGATGCCGGGGTAGCCGCCGACGAAGTCGAGGCCGGCGCGGTCGGCGGGCGTGTAGAGCGGCTTCACCCCGATGCCCTCGGGGGTCTCCCACACCAGCGCGTCGGGGCCCTTGCCCGTGGAGTCGGCCAGGGCCTGCGCCCACGCCTCGGTGTCGGCACCGGAACCGTCGGGGGTTCCGGGCTCGACACGGCTGAAGTCCGGAATCATCGGTCCCCACCTTCTTGAGTGCACCCCAGAACGTCGTGCAGCTCTACCAACAGGCTATGCGCGTCGCAGCCGGTGAACAGGAACGCGTCCACCCCCGCCGCCGCGTAGCGTTCGGCGGGCTTCCCGGCGAGCAGCACCCGCTCGGCCCCCGCCTCCTTGAGCGCCGCCGCCGCATCCTCGGCGAGTTCGGCGTAGACCTTGTCGCTGGAGCACAGGCAGGCGATGGGCGTCCCGCTGTCGCGGAACGCGGCGACGGCCTCGGCCACGCCGTCGCCGCCGGGGACCGGTTCGATCCCGCCCGCTTGCAGCAGGTTGGCGGCGAACGTGGCGCGGGCGGTGTGCGCGGCGACGGGGCCGAGCGTGGCCAGGAAGGCCTTGGGCCGCTCGCCGGTCGCGTCGAGGTGGGCGTCGGAGCGGTCGCGCAGCGCCTCGAAGTCCTCGGCGTAGCGGTGCCGGGGCAGCGCGGTCGGGGCGGAGGACGCGGTGGCGGCACCGGGGGCGGCGGCGCGCTCCACACGCGGCTCGTCGAGGTTGGGGAACTCGCTGACACCGGTGATCGGGTCGTTCCGGTGCGCCAGGTTGTCGCGTCGCCGACGCCACACCTCGTCCACGCGCTCGGCGACCAACCCGCTGGTCAGGGCCGCGGCCATGCCGCCCGCTGCCTCCAGCTCCCGGAAGAACGCCCACCCCGCGGCGTAGAGGTCGGCGGTGAGGCGCTCCACGAAGAAGGAGCCTCCGGCCGGGTCGATGACCCGGGCCAGGTGTGCCTCCTCCAGCAGCAGCGACTGCGTGTTGCGGGCGATACGGCGGGCGAAGTCGTCGGGCAGGCCGAGTGCCGCGTCGAACGGCCGGACGGTCACGGCGTCGGCCCCGCCGGTCCCCGCGCCGAAGCAGGCCAGCGTGGTGCGCAGCATGTTCACATACGGGTCGCGGCGGGTCATCATCGCCGCCGAAGTCACGGCGTGCTGCCGCATGCCGCGATGTTCGGCGGGCAGCCCGCACACCTCGGTGACGCGCGCCCACATGGCGCGGGCCGCGCGGAGTTTCGCGATAGTGGCGAACTGGTCGGCGGTGGCGGCGTACCGGAATTCCAGCCGCGCAGCGGCGTCGGCCAGGTCCAGCCCCGCCTCGGTGAGCGCGCGCAGGTAGGCGACGCCCGCGGCCATGGTCGCGCCCAGTTCTTGGGAGTCGGAGCCGCCCGCGTCGTGGTAAGGCGTGCCGTCCACGGTGATGAGGCGCAGGCCGGGGTAGCGCGTGGCGTGGGAGGCGGCGGCCCGGGCCGCCTCGCTGATGTCGGACGTGGCGGTGGGGGCGTCGGCCGGGGCCCCGGTGCGGGCGAGGCGGCTGACCGGGTCGATTCCGAGGTTGCCCGACACGGCGGTGTCCGGGATGTCGCGATCGGACCAGGCGGTGAGCAGGGCCGCGGCGGCCGCGGCGGCGTCGGTGCCAGCGCCGGGCTCAAGGACGACGGGGGCCAGGTCGAGGTGGACGTCGGCCAGTGCCTCGCCGATGCCCGCGGCAGGTACGCCCTCGTCACCGACCACGAGCCACAGCGAGGTGACGCCGTTCTCCAGGTCGGCGCGTACCGCTGTGCGCGTGGCGGCCGGGTCGGGCCCCAGGTGCTGCTGGCGGATGTCCCACCCGCTGATGACCGCGCCCTCGGGGCGGCGGCCCCGCGTGAACGGCGCGACTCCGGGGAACCCCCCTCCCTGCACCTGGTCGTCCGCGTCCTCGGCGGTGTAGAGCGGGCCGATGGTGAACCCGTCATAGGTGGCGGAGGCCAGCAGTTCCTCGGGCGCGTGCGCCGAGCGGTCGACGTCGACCCCGGTCTTGGCCAGGACTCCGGCCACGAGTTCGCGCCACCGCTCCCGTGTGGCGACCGGAAATCCGGCGCCCAGGGCCGGGCCCTCCGGGCCCGCGGTCCCACTCTCCGGCATGTTCATACTTTGAGATCGTAGAGAATCGCCCCGCGGGTCCGAACCAGCGGGGGACCGCGAACTGTGATCCGCGCCGCTTCTGCCGCCCCACCGTCCCGCACCCCGCTTGCGTTGGCTGCGCTGCTTCCCCCGGTCTCAGCTGGGGTCGACACGCGGGTGCCACCGGCCAGCGACGCGGCGTCGGCCCGGCCCGACGGCGACAACGCCAGTGTTCCCCGACCCCACCCCCCACGATCCGGCCGCCCACGCACGCCCGTCCGCGCCCGAGACCTGAGGGGCGAAGCGCGCCCGCCGGGGAAGGGAACCTGCCGGACAACGGGGGCCTGACCGGGGACGGATGGCGGGTTGTTGTCGGTGCGGGACGGCGATCGGGCACCCGCCCCCGTGGTGGCCCCGGAAGCGGAGCACCACACGGTTCGAGGGACGCGGCCCCGCCCTATCCGGTGCCGTCCTTCCGCTCATCCGGCTGGTCCGTGGCGCTCTCGGCCGAGAGCGGCGAAGCGTCCACGCCCGCACCGTCCTCCGGACCGAAGACGAAGCGCTGGCGGCCCTGGATGACGATGGCGTAGCCGTCGTCGGTGACGGTCTCGACATAGGAGTCGAGGTCCTCGGCGATGGTCCGCTTCGTCTCGGCGTCGAGCACGACCTGGGTGCCTCCGTCCGAACCGCGCGAGTCGCCGTAGACGTGGCCCTCGAACGCGAACGCCGGGGAGATGGAGCGCTCGGCCCCGTTGGCGAACTCCCACTTGATCTCGCCGGTGAGCACGTCGATCGCGATCATCGGCGTGGCTCCGCTGGCCTGGGGCAGCAGCAGGGTGTCGGTCATGGCGTCGTAGACGGTCCCGGCGACGTGGCCCGGATTGAAGTCGCGGTCGCCGGGGTTGGCTCCCGGTTCGTCCCGGGTCCACAGGACCTCGCCATCGTCCAGATCGTGCAGAGAGAGGACCGAGGGCGCTTCCGGAACGCTCCACCGGACCAGGACGGTATCCCGGGGCGCGGGCCCCTTCTCTCCCTCCGCGGCCCCGCCACCCGGGGGCCCGTCGGATCCGGGGTCCTCACTGTCGGCGGGGGGCGTGCCGCCGCCCGCTTCCGCGTCCTCGGGGTCCTTCAGGTCCTCCGGCACGGTGTAAAACCCGACGAGCTGGGGCAGCGGGCGCGGAACGGCCGTTTCCCGGCCCAGGTCGGGGTCGTCGCCGGACATACTCCACAGCAGGTCGCCAGGGTCCTTGCCACCGATGTTGCGAGCCTGCAGCAGGCCCTCGCCGTTCTTCAGCAGGAGCGCGTCGCCGCGCGCGCCCACCGGGACGCCCATCCGGTCGGCATCGGTTCCGCGCGCCGTGTCCTCCCCCTTGTCCGCGTCTCCGTCTCCCTCTTCGTCGTCGGGCGCCGCGAAGGTCAACCGCCACAGCTCCTCGCCCTCGGTGTCGAGGACGGTGAACTGCCCGTAGGGCTCATCGGCGGTCCAGTTCTCCGGTCGCCGCACAACCACACCCCCGACGAAGACCTCGCGGGGGTCGGTGCCCTTCCAGACGGTCGCGCCGGTGTCGGCGACGACCGTGGTGGCGTCGCGCTCCGCTGTGGCGAGGACGATCACCGGGGAGCCGTCGCGCGCGGTGTCGAAGCCGTCGACGCGCTGCGCGCCCTCCCACAGCGTCGTGCCGTCGGCGGGGTTCTGAAGGGTGTGCTTCTCCTCGCTGTTGGAGCTGATCAGGAACACGTCACCGAGCGACTCGATGCGCACGCCCATCTCGTCGTCGAGGATGGCGGGCCCCTGGGCTCCGGGCCCGTGCAGGTAGCGGATCGGCTCCCCGGTGAGTCCGGGCGGGAGGTCGCCCGCGAAGGAGGTGGGCAGCGGCTGCGGCGACTTCCGGTCGGAGGGCGGTTCGGGCTCCGCCTGCGTACAGCCGACGGTGGCAACGAGCAACCAGAGACCGGTAGCAAGGGCCACCTGTGCCCGCGCCCGCCGCCAGGTGCGCATGGCCGCTCACTCCCCTACGATTTCGGCCGTCTACGCGCAAATCCTAGAACGCGACGGACGTCGCGCCTACAGCTGTTACCTTGACGGCCGCGATCTGTGTGCCGGTTGTTGGACCGGCATCGGTCCGGAACGCGCCGATCACAGCCGGCTCTGGGCGGGGCCGGTCACGGATCCGGGGTCGGTTCCACCTCGATCGTGGTGGTGCCCAGGACCTCGCACAACGCCTGGCCGCCGGTGGCCTCGGCCAGCCACGCCTCGAATTCGGGCAGGTCACGCTCGGCAAGGGCGATATCGATCTGCACGTCGGAGCCGTACTGGACACCGCGCACGTGGTGGCGCGAGTCGCGCAGGTCGCTCTCCAACCGCCCGGCCCGCAGGTAGTCGGCGATCACCGCCACCACGAGCAGGGTGCGCCGCTCCAGTACGCCGAATTCGTCGATAGCGGCGGACACCGCATTGCCGTAGGCGCGGATCAGGCCACCAGCTCCGAGCTTGATCCCGCCGAAGTACCGGGTCACCACGGCCACGGTGTCGGTGAGCTCGCGATGCCGCAGCACTTCCAGCATGGGAACGCCCGCCGTGCCCGATGGCTCGCCGTCGTCACTGGACCGCTGGACGCCGCCGTCGGGGCCGATCACATACGCGGTGCAGTTGTGGTTGGCGCTCCAGTGCTCCTTGCGGCGTTCGGTGATGAAGGCGCGTGCCTCGTCCTCGTCGCTCACGCGCGCCATCGCGCAAATGAACCGGGACTTCTTGATGTCGAGTTCGTGCTCGCCACCGCGCTTGATCGTTCTCATCGTCGGCTTCGATCGTACGCGGCAAAGGACCTCGGTCAGCCCAGCGGGCGGAGCAGGTCGACGACGGTGGCGGGCGAGGTCGCCTGGCGCAGGCGTTCGGCACGATCGGGGTGGGAGAGGATGCGCGCCAACGCCGAGAGGGCGGCCATGTGTTCCCTTCCCGCGGCGGCGATGCCGATGGCGACGCGCACGTCGTCGCCGTCCCAATCGACTCCGTCGGGGAACAGCAGCACGGACAGCGCGGTGCGTCGCACCAGGTCGCGAGCGGCGCCGGTGCCGTGGGGGATGGCGACGCCCTCGCCGATATGGGTGGAGACGGACCTCTCGCGCTCGTGCATCGCCGACACGTAGCCGGGCTCCACCGCGCCGAGAGCGACCAGCAGCCGGCCGCACTGGTCGATCGCGTCGGCCTTGGTGGCGGCGCGGCAGCCGACCCGGACCGCGTTTGGCGTGATCCGCAACGTGCCGGAACGTGATCCGTCCATGGTGGGTTTCCCGCGGTGAAGAGGGGGTGTGAGGGGGCGAGGGGATGTTAGGCGGACGATGCCCTCCGCACAAGGCTCCGCGGGGTGCCGACTGCCTGTGCCTGATCTGTGTCGCCGATCTGTTTGGCCAGCCGGACGAGAATAGGGGCATGACCGAATCCGGGATCGACGCCGTCGGCCTCCTGTCCGATCCGCTGCGGCGGCGCCTGTACGACTTCGTGGTGGAGAGCGGGGGCGAGGTGAGTCGCGCCGAGGCGGCCGAGGCCGTGGGCGCGCAGCGTACGCTCGTCGCCTTCCACCTGGACAAGCTGGCAGCGGCGGGACTGCTCGACGTCGCCCGGCGCAAGGTTTCCGGGCGCGACGGCCCCGGCTCGGGGCGTCCGGCCAAGCTGTACCGGCGCGCCGAACGACAGCTCAGCGTGCAGCTGCCCCCGCGCGACTACGAGACCGCTGCGCTGGTGCTGGCCGAGGCGGTACGGCGGCACGGGGCCGAGGAGGCGCTGCACCAGGCGGCGCGGGAGGAGGGGGTGCGGCGCGGTGCCGCGCTCCGGGCCGCGGCCGATCGGCCGCGTTCGTCCAGCCCGACCGCGGGCGAACCCGCGGGCGACGCGCTTTCCCTGGACGATCTCGCTCGGCACCTGGAACGGCTGGGATACGAGCCGGTGCCCGACCCCGACCACGCGGACGCGGTGCGGTTGCGCAACTGCCCCTTCCACACCCTCGCGCGCGACGTCCCGCCCGTGGCCTGCGGAATGAACCTGGAGCTGCTCCGCGGCCTCCTGGAGGGTGCGGGAGCGGAGGAGGTCACCGCGCGTATGGCGCCGCTACGGGAGGGGTGCTGCGTCCGACTTTCTAAAAATAAAATCTATTGACTTAGAGCTCAGGTGGGGGCCATGCTGAGGGCCATGGCCGACCACCATCTCGCCCAACTGAACGTGGGCACCCTCAACGCTCCCCTCGACGACCCCTCGATGGCCGGATTCGTAGACAACCTCGCACCCATCAACGCACTCGCCGACGCCAGCCCCGGCTTTGTGTGGCGCTACACCGACGAGGGCAGTGACGACGCCACCGATGCCCGCCCGTTCGGGGACGACCTCCTGATCAATCTCTCCGTGTGGGCGTCGTGGGAGGCGCTGTGGGAGTTCACGTACCGCAGCGACCACATCGACCTGCTCCGCCGCAGACGCGAGTGGTTCCGGCACATGCGGGACGCGGGCCTGGTGCTGTGGTGGATCCCCGCCGGGCACATCCCCACGCTCGACGAGGCGGGCGAGCGCCTGTCCCTGCTGCGCCATCACGGACCCACGGCCGAGGCGTTCACCTTTAAGGACAGCTTCGGGCCTCCCAAACCCCCTACATTTTCCCCGGCCGACAGCACAAGTCTGTAATGGGACGGACACCTTAGGTAGCGTTTCCCGGGCAATCCAGCACGCCGACCCGAGCCGAGGAGTCTTTCCCGTGCCCATGCCCCGCGCCCTCATTGGATCCGCGCTCGCCTCGCTGCTGCTCGCCGGTTGCGGCGGAGCCGACACAACAGACGCGAACGACACCCCCGCAACGCCGACCGGCACCGAGCCCGCGCCATCACCGGAAAACGGCGGCGGAGACGAGGCGGAATTCTCCCCGATCCAGGTCTCGGGAACATGGGAGCCCTACTCGCCCGACGCCACCGCCATCACCTACGACGACGCCGTCCCCGAGGGGAAGGCCGTCGACGTCGAGGTCCAACCAGAGGGAGACGCGGGTACCCGGTTCACCCTCACCGTGCGCGGCCTCGAACCCGATCGCGACTACGGCTCGCACGTCCACACCAAGCCCTGCGGCAAGGACCCGGCCGACTCCGGACCGCACTACCAGCACAACGCCGACCCCGAAGGGAGTCCATCGACTAACCCCGCCTACGCCAACCCCGAGAACGAGGTCTGGCTGGACTTCACGACCGACGGCGAGGGCAACGCGGAGTCCACAGCGACCGTCGACTTCCGGCCACGGCAGGGCGAGGCGAACTCGGTGGTCATCCACGAGAACCACACAAAGACGGGACCCGGCGAGGCCGGCAAGGCCGGGGATCGGCTGGGCTGCGTGAACGTGCCGATGTAGGACACAGGGGTGTGGGGACTCCCCACACCCGCACCCGTTCTCCCTCCTCCGCGGATGAGACTGGCGCGTCGGCCAGCCACTGCCCGACCGTGTTTTCCGCGCCCTACCGGAACCACGGCCGGTGAGAGGACGCATCGGCGTTCACGACCCCGGAGCGCCAGACCCGTATCAGCGCACCGCGGGGGACGGGTGGGGCCCTTCCCCCGCCCGAACCCCCTCTTCTTTCGTGCGGACAGGTTCGCGCCACCAGTATTTGACCGATCTGTACAGAAAAGATAGAACTCGTACCGTGGGCAGACCAAGGGAGTTCGACAACACCGCCGCCATCGAAGCCGCGATGGAGGTGTTCTGGTCGAAGGGCTACGAGGCCACCTCCACGGGCGACCTGTGCGAAGGCACTGGCCTGGGACGCGGGAGCCTCTACAACGCCTTCGGCAACAAACAGCGCCTGTACGAAGAGGCGCTGCGTCGCTATACCGAGGACGGATTCCAGGACCAGCTGGAGCTGCTGAGCGGCTCGGGAACAGCGAAGGACCGGCTGCGCAGGCTGATGACGCGGGTCATCGACATCGACATGGACGATCCGCGGAGGCGCGGCTGCATGGCGATCAACGCCGCCGTCGAACCCGCGGGGCGCGACGAGGTCGTGGCGCGGCTGGCCGATCGCTCGTTCAAGCGGCTGGAGGACGCCATCCGCGACGTGATCGTCGTCGGCCAGGAGCTTGGTGAGATCTCCGCCGACCGGGATCCACGCCAGGCGGCGCGGTGCGTGCTCAGCGCCTACTACGGACTTCGTGTGCTCGGCAAGGTCAGCCAGGATCGATCGGCCCTGGACGACATCGTGGAGGGCACCCTCTCCGCACTCTGAATTCTCTCGCCCAGGTCCTCCGCGTCCCTTGAAGGCACTGCCTGGGCATCGCCTGCCCGTGTGCGGCCGCACCTTGGTTTTTTCCTGCACTCATTTTGTACTGAACGATCAAAAATGGTCGTCGAGACGACCGCACGAAGGAGAGGTTGTCCCCATGCCGTTAGCCGTCTACGTGATCGGTCTCGGGGTGTTCTCCATGACTACCAGCGAGTTCATGGTGTCGGGCCTCATGCCCGCGCTCGCAGAGGAGTTCGGGGTGTCGATCGCCGCGGTCGGATACCTGATCACCGCCTACGCGGCCGCCATGACGCTGGGCGGCCCGTTTCTCACCATCGGACTACTCCGGACGTCCCGCAAGACCGCGCTTCTGACACTGATCGCGGTGTACTTCCTCGGACAGGCCATGGGGGCGCTCTCCACCGGATACGGGATGATGATGGCCGCGCGCGTCATCACCGGGGTCGCGTCGGCCGCATTCTTCGGTGTCGGGCTCGCGACGTGCGCCGAGATGGTCGGACCACAGTTGCGTGGCCGGGCCGTGTCGGTCGCGATCGGCGGCCTGATGATCGGCACCGTCGCCGGGCTCCCGGCAGCGACCCTCATCAGCCAGTACTTCGGCTGGCGGGCGAGCTTCTGGTCGGTGGCCGTTCTGGTTCTGCTGACCGGACTGGTCATCCTCCGCCTCCTCGCGTCCTCCCCCAACCCTGAATCGGTGAGCGTGCGGGCGGAAGTGGCGGCGCTCGTGAACGCGCGGCTGTGGGCGGTCTACGCCACCAGCATGCTCATCATTGGCGCCACGTTCGCCGCTTTCAGCTACTTCGTCCCGATCCTGACCGACGTCAGCGGCTTCGCGCCCGAGACCGTGCCGCTGCTGCTGGCCGCCTACGGTCTGGCCACCGTCGTGGGCAACGCGGTCGTGGGCCGGCTGGCCGACAACTACACGCTCCCGGTTCTGACCGTCGGTCTCCTCGCCCTGACCGCCGCGCTCGTCGTCTTCGCCGGTTTTGCCGAGATCCGTGTGCTCGCTGTCGCCGCCCTGATCCTGATCGGCCTCGTGGGTGTGACCATGAACCCGGCCATGGCGGCCCGGGTCATGCGCGTCGGCAATGACGGAGCCCTGGTCAACACGGTGCACTCGTCGGTCATCACCACCGGGGTCGTCATCGGTTCCTGGGGCGGCGGCATGGTGATCAGTACCGGATGCGGGCTCACCGCCCCGCTGTGGCTCGGTGCCGGAGTGGCCGTCCTCGGCCTGCTCAGCCTGCTACCTGACATGTTCCAGCGCGGCTCCGGAGCCGGGACAGCGTCCGTGTCGGCGGGTACGGATGAGGAGCGCTCGGACTGCCTCAGCACTTCGTAGGCGGCAGCGGGCGGGGCAGAGGGGGCCGACCTTTTCTTCCGCCCCGCCGCGTCCGGTTGGCGTCAGCCGGTGATCAGGTGGCGCAGCGCCAAGCGCTCGGCTACCGTCCAGGCCGTGGTCGTCGCCAGGTAGAGACCGGCGGCCAGCGGGACGACGGCGGCGATGGCGACCGTGCCGAACGGCAGGTAGGACATGATCCGTGTTCCGGGGAGCTGCGGGGCGCCGGACTCGGCGCCGGCCTTGAGCGCGGGCAGGGTCAGCCACCGGCGCGACGCCCACGCCACCGCGGCGATGACGGCGAGCAGCGCGGCGTAGACCAGGACCTGCGGTGTGAGGCCGCCAGCGATGACGTCGCCGAGCCTGGCTCCCAGCGGGATGCCGGAGAGGGTGTGGAGGAGCAGGTCGTTCGGGGCGCCGGCGACGGTCGCGCTGGTGAACACCCCGTTGAGCACGATGAACACGGGCATCTGGACGAACATCGGCAGGATTCCGGCCAGCGGCGACGTGCCCTCCTCCGCGTACACCCGGCGCTGCTCGGCGAGCATCCGCTCGGGGTTCTTGGCGTGCTTCTTCCGCAGCGCCATGAGTTGGGGAGCGAGGCGTGCCCGCGCCTTCTCGCCGCGGACCTGGGCGACGGACAGCGGCAGGACCGCCATACGGACGAGGACGGTAAGGCACACGACGGCGACGGCCGCGCCGGCGGCACCGGCGATCGGGGTGGCGGCGGCGGTGAGCGTGGTGAGGACGGTCGATACGGCGGCGATAGCGGCCGCGATCGGGCCGAAGGTGTACATGGGTGAGCAAGCCCCTCGTCTGGTGGGTGCAGCGGACGCAGGACGAGGTGGCCGCGCGGCAGGACACGCGTGGGAACGCGAAAAGGGACGCGGGAACGCTAGTACGCGGCGAGAGCGGGAAAACGCGGTGCCGACGCCGCGGCCGCGTCCGGGCTACACGGCCACCCGGACCGCTCCGGGCGCCCGGGGGCGCGGCTTGCCGGGGGCATCGGGGTCGCGCAGTGGCGGCGGGGTGAGGCGCTGGGAGCGCCAGAGCATGGCGCGGGACCGGTCGACCTCACCGTCGTCGAACGGGGGCCACGCGCGCAGTCCGCGGACGGAGATCCAGCTCAGCGCGGCGCCGACGGCGACAAGGGCCAGCACGGCCAGCGCACCGGCCGGAGCTGCCGTGGGCACAAGCGACCACAGCTCATCGAATCCGGCGAACAGCACGTGGAACAGGGCGTAGACCGAGGCCACGGTTGTCCTCCCTCATCCTGGACCCGATGCGGCGCGCCACCACACTATCCGTTGGCGCGGGCGGCGCGGCGCCCGCCCCGGTCCGTGCGCTCCCGCGCAGATCCGACCGCGACACACCGGCGGCGGTTCCCCCTGCTCGACCAGCCGATGTAGGTAAATGACAGGGAGTAGTGATCCGCCCGCTCCGTAGAGGGAAGGCAACCGTGCCGATCCGCCCAGCGAACCTCGCCACCATGTCCGCCACCATCGCCGGGGCGCTGGCCGGTATGTCCGGCACGGCCGGCCACGTCCGTCCGGTGACGGTCACCTTCGAATCGGGGCACGAGCAGGTGGTCGAGGCCGGAGGTTGCCGGGTCCTCGACGCCGACCAGGGCGGGGTCGTCTCGATCGGCACCGAAGCGCCCACCCGGTACGCGCTGTACGAGGGAACCTCCTGCCAGGGCGGGCAGGCCCTCGCTACCGGCTCCGGCTCGGTGACCTTCGGCGATCCGGTCCCGGCCGGTGCGATCGTCGTGGGTTGATAAGCCGTTCGGCGCCATTCGCGGCGCGCGAATGTCGGGCGGCGGTCGTGCGACCGCTGCCCCGCGCATACCGAATAGCGGCGACGGGTTCCTCCCGACACCGGGCCATGCGTATCGATATTCCTATTGGGACGTACGCCAAGCCACGCTCGAAGCACCCCGGGATACGGTCCCGGCATCAACTGAGGAGCGGCCGACGTGGCATCGAGGGATTCAAATACCCGGCGCTGCGCGCGGGTCCGGTTGGCGAATCAATGTCGGGGTTAGGGGAGCACGAGGACGGCGCATCTTCACGGCAGCGCGAGTTCGGCCGCGGACAATAGGGCGAACGGCTCCGGGAGAACATGACGCGTCCGCAGAGAAGAGAAGAACGAAGAAGCGAACATCCGGAGACCCATCGCCGTGCTTGCCAGGAGAACCCGCTATCCGGCGTACACGGGTAACACGGCGATGGGACGTGGGTGGTTCCTCCGGAGAATCCTCAGTGCTCAGGCGATACGCCGCGCTCCGACGAAGTAGCGGTCGAAGTAGGCCGACATCCTGGTGATGTGAACGTTCTTGCCGGAGCGGGGGGCGTGGACCATACGGCCGTTACCGATATACACCCCGACGTGGCCCGGACCCGAATAGAAGAACACCAGATCTCCCTTGCGCAAGGACGACCGGGAAACCGGTGTGCCCCGTCGGAACTGGGCGTAGGTGGTGCGCCCGGTGGACTTTCCGGCCTTGCGGTAGGACCACTGCACCAGACCCGAGCAGTCGAATGCCCCCGGTCCGGCCGCCCCGTAGCGGTAGGGCTTTCCGACCTGGTTCAGGGCATGGGACGCCGCGGCGGACGCGGCGCCCTTCGCCTGCGTCGGGGCGTGCATAGGGCTCTGAACTGCGGCGTTGCTGTCGGAGACCGGACCGAGTGTGACGAGTACCAGCGCGGTGGAGACGGCCGCCGCCGCACGCATCGTGGGCCGCGCCATGTCCTCCCGAACGAGCCGGAATCCCCTCTCCCCAAGACCCATGTATTCCTCCCTCCAAAACCCCAAAGGGCATGCTTCCGAAATTGCACAGAGGACGGATGATCAAAAGCGCAGCCCAACTAAACGCTGATGGTCGAATCACCGATCAGCGCACGACCCAGTTATTGAGCGCGCACTCTTTTGCGGGCGTGGCGCCCGCGTGGCCATGGATTTTGTTCGCTCCTCCGCGCCTCGCCGATCCGGCCCTTGGACACAGGACGGGAGTACGGCGATGACCTCCTGCGCGCACTTCACGCCAGAAGCAGGTAATAGCGGTTCACACGGCGGCGACAGCCGAGACTCACGTATCCACGAGTACCGCGGAATCCAGCGACGACAGGGGGATGACCGATGGATTGGCCGCGGCCAACGTAGGGGGCCCCAATCTCCCCCGCCACCGAAGAAAACCCGTGTGATCTGGGGATTTGGGACCAAAAGCCTAGGCGGACGACGCTCGGACACACCGACCCGCTGGACGGGTGGCGAGCCCCGCGTGCCGCTGACTTCTCCGCACCCCTGCCGAAGGAGCTAACCGACGAAGGACAGGGGGCGCGGAACCCATCATTGCACCTGAAATCCACTATAAGCAGAAGATGGAAAACATGAAAGACCATAGCGAAAGGAATTTCCACAGGGCTGTGGATCATCTTCGCGGCGGCGTTGTCGACGCTGACGCCGACCCCCTCCATACCCCCGCCTTATGGATTCCAGCGATCAGCGCAATGGCGAATGCTCATCTCTCCTCCGCGGGGAACGACATCCGGAACACGGTCCCGCCACCCGGTGCGGGTTCGGCCCGGAGTTCTGCCCCGTGGCCTTCGGCGACCTGCCGCACGATCGCCAGGCCGAGCCCTGATCCCGGCAGGCCACGGGCGTCCCGGGCCCGGTAGAAGCGGTCGAAGACGTGGGGCAGATCGACCGGGTCGATGCCGGGCCCATGGTCGCGCACCGTCAGCTCTCCGCCGACCAGGCCCACCTCCACCCGCCCGTTCCGCGGACTGAACTTCGCGGCGTTGTCGAGCAGATTGGTGACCGCCCGCGCGAGCCGTTCGGGCACACCCACCACCACCGTGGGCTCGACGCGCACGTCACAGCGGATGCCCGGGCGGTTCCGCCGCTCGGAGTCGACGCAGTGCCGCACGACCTCGTCCAGCCGCACGTCCTCCGTCCGCCCCTCGGGAGCCTCGTCCCGGGCGAGTTCGATGAGGTCGTTGACCAGCCCTGTCATCTCGGTGATCTGCGTGCGCAGCGTGCGGTGGATCCGCGTCCGCCGCTCCGGCGGAAGGTCCCGGGCGAGCAGGTCGATGTTGGTGCGCAGCCCGGTGAGCGGGGTGCGCAGCTCGTGGGAGGCATCGGCGACCAGCCGCCGCTGCGCGGTAACGGACCGCTCCAACTCATCGAGCATGGTGTTGAAGCTGTCGGCGAGCCGGGCGAGCTCATCGCTGCCGTACACGTCGATACGGTGTCCGGGGTCGCGCGTGGCGGCGATCGTCTCGGCGGTGCGGGTCAGCCGCGCGACCGGGCGCAGGCCGGTCCGCGCCACCAGGTAGCCGAGCCCGCCCGCGAGCACGACGCCGACCGCGCCTGCCAGGGCCAGCCGCGCCCCGACGTCGACGACGGTCGCCTCAACGCGGTCGGAGCGGATCGAGACCTGCACGGCACGGTCGCCCCCGATCGGCGCGATGTAGCCGCGCAGCGGGATCTCACCGATGCGTGTGTCGACGAAGAGCGCGCCGCGTTCGCCCCGGGCGACCCCGACCGCGGTCCCGGGCACCTCCGGGCTCCCACCCCCCGGTTCCGGCTCCACCCGGCCGCGCGCGTCGATGATCTGGACGCAGGCGGGCGCCGTGGCGTACCCGCACTCCGCCGACCCCAGCCAGGTGGTGCGGTCGATCTGCCGCTCGACGCGGGTGGCCTCACGCCTCAGGCTGCCGTCCAGCTCGCCGTAGAGGGTGTGGCGGACGACGACGAACGCGACCCCGGCCCCGGCCAGCACCGCGCCCGCGACGACGACGGCGGTCAAAACGGCCAGCCGCACGCGCAACGGCCACCGGGTCCACACCGCGGGTTTCGGCCAGGACGTGGCGCCGCCCCGACCGGGGGCGCCCCCGCTGGCGGCCGCGTCAGCGGGTGAGGGTTGGTCCCGCCCCCTGCGCTGACCGTCTCGATCGGGTCTCTCAGCCACGCGACGCGTCCCCACCGCCGGTGGCCGACCGCCGCTCCTCCAGGACGTAGCCGACGCCGCGCACGGTGTGCACGATCCGGGGTTCGCCCCCGGCCTCCAGCTTGCGGCGCAGGTAACCGATGTAGACGTCCAGCGAGTTGGAGGTGGGGCCGAAGTCGTAGCCCCACACTCCATCGGCGATGACACCACGCGGCACCACCCGCCCGGCATTGCGCGCCAGCACCTCCAGCAGCGCGAACTCGGTGCGGCTCAGCTCCATGGCCCGGTCTCCGCGCCACGCCCGGCCGCCGTCGGTGTCGACGGTCAGGTCGGCGTAGCCGATGGTCCCGCTCTCCTCGGGGTAGGCACGGCGCAGCAGCGCGCGCAGCCGGGCCAGCAGTTCGTCCAGGTCGAAGGGTTTGACCAGGTAGTCGTCGGCCCCGGCATCGAGCCCCTCGACACGGTCGCCCACAGCGTCGCGCGCGGTCAGGATCAGGATCGGCGTGCGGTCGCCACGGGACCGCAGCCGCTCGCACATGGTGAGGCCGTCCATGAACGGCATCAGCACGTCGAGCACGATGGCGTCCGGCGGCCACCGCTGGATCGCCTCCAGCCCGCTGCCGCCATCACTGGCACGGGTGACCTCATACCCCTCCAGTTCCAGGGCATCGGCCACGGCGTCGCGCACCGACGGCTCGTCCTCGACGACGAGCACCCGCGTTCCACCCGGCACGCGTGTCCCCCTCTCCTCACCACCCGACCGACGGTACTCGTCGCCCACCTGGGGAAGCACCTTCCGGTCGCAGACTCTTAGACAGCTCTTAACCAGCCGCCCGATACTCCGGGGCAGCCGCCGCTCACGGCACGCGGCGCCCGCGGGGGTGAGGCCGGAAACCGGGGGCGGCGGTCATCCGCTCTGCCCCCGACCGGCGCCCGGGAGGCTCTGGGTGGCGGCTCCAGGGGCGTCACCGGGGAACCGCAGCCGACGCCAGGCGCCATCGTCCACGACGAGCATGGCCTCGCGCGCACGGGCGGCACGGCGACGCCACCGGCGCCGCGCAGGGTGGCGGCGGCCCTGGTCTCCCCGACGCCCAGGCCGTCGGTCGGTCCGTTCGGACCGGTCAGCGCGCGAGCCTCCGCGCCCCAGGGCGGAGGGAGGGGGTGAGGGCATCGGGTGGCGGGCTCCTCCGCGAAGGACGTCATGCCCGGTGGCGCAGGGACCGGCCCGGCAGGTGGCCGGTCCGGACGCCGTCGCGCACCGTGAACTCGCCGTTGACCAGGACGTGCGGGATGCCTTCCGGGGTGCCGCGGGGGTTATCGTAGGTGGCCGTCGACGCGATCGCCTCCGGGTCGAAAACGGTGATGTCGGCGGCCGCGCCCGGCCGGATGACGCCCCGGTCCCGCAGCCCGAGTCGGCGCGCCGGGCGGGAGGTCATGTGCCGCACGCACTCTTCGAGCCCCAGGACGCCCAGCTCCCGCACGTAGGTCTCGAAGTAGCGGGGAAAGGTGCCCCAGGCGCGCGGGTGCGGCTTGGCGCCCACGAGGATACCGTCGCTCCCGGCGGTGTGCGCGGGGTGGGCCATGATGGTTCGGACGTTCTCCTCGTTGCCGACGCGCAGCAGGCAGCCGGCGCCCATCTCGTCTTTGATCAGCAGGTCGGCGAAGACCTCCGCGGCTTCGCGCCCGTGCGTGTCGGCCAGCTCCCGGATGGACGACCCCACCGCCCACGACAGCTCGGGCCGGGTGACGCCGGTGACGACGACGGTGTCCCAGTCGACGGGGATGCCGTGGTTGCCGTCGGTGCCGACCACCTCGACCTCGTAGAGGATCCGGGCGCGTTCGGCCGGGTCGCGCAGCCGCGCGATGGCCGCGGCCGTGCCTCCCGAATGCGCGCGGCTGGGCAGCAGCGCGCCGAGGTAGGTGGCCGCGGCGAGGTAGGGGTAGCTGTCCAGGGTGACGTCGAGCCCGTGGTCCCGAACGGCGGCGTCGATCGCGGCGAGCACCTCCGGGGCGCGCCCCTGGTTCCGCGGGAAGTTGACGTGGCAGTGCGCGAGGTGCAGCGCGACGCCGGCGCGGCGCGCGATCTCCAGGCACTCCCGGTAGGACTCCACCACGCGGGAGCCGTAGTTGCGGTGGTGGGGGCAGTAGTAGCCGCCGGCCCGGCGCACCGGTTCGAGCAGCGCCACGATCTCCGCGTCATCGGCGTACATCCCGGGCGTGTAGGTGAGTCCGGCCGACATCCCCATGGCGCCGTCGGCCATGCCCTCGGCGACGAGGGACCGCATCGCGGTCAGGTCGGCGTCGGTGGGGGCGCGGTCCTCGGTGCCCATGACGGCCATCCGGACGTTGCCGTGCGGGACCAGGTAAGCGACGTTGGTCGGGGTGCCGGCGTCGATCCGGTCCAGGTACTCGCCGACGCCGCGCCACCCGTAGTCGAGGTCGGGGGTGCCGTTCCATCCCGCCAGCTGGGCGCGGAGCTGCGGCAGCGTGGTGTCGGTGACGGGCGCGTAGCTCAGGCCGTCCTGGCCGAGGACCTCGGTGGTGACGCCCTGGAGGGCCTTGGCCTTGTGCGCGGGGTCGGCCAGGACGGCGAGGTCGGAGTGCGCGTGCATGTCGATGAAACCGGGGGAGACGACCAGCCCGGTGGCGTCGACGCGTCTCCCGGTGGCTTCGGCGCGTCCCGGGTCGGCCACCTCAGTGACGCGTCCGTCCGCGACGACGACGTCGGCGTCCCGACCGGGTGTCCCGGTTCCGTCGACGACGCGGCCCCCGGCGAGTACGACACGTGTCATCCGCTGTCTCCCAACTGTCGCTGCGCCCTTCGCGCCGCACCGCGCGCGGTGCCCACGGGATCACTTCGCAAATGTAGTGGTCCTCACCGCGAACGGGACCGCGGTGGGGGCGAGTGTCCGAAGGCCGTGCCGCGCCCACGCCGAGCTCCGCTCCTCCATCTGGCGGGAAATCGGCGATGGTAGTGGTGGGAGTTGGCGCCGGTCGCAGGTTCCAGCTGGCCATGTCCCGACGGTCGTCACCCAGAGGAGAGCGCACGATGACCAAGCAGGCGATCCACACGGACCAGGCACCTCAGCCGAGCGGCGCCTACAGCCAGGGCGTCGTGTCGGGGGGATTCCTCTTCACGTCGGGGTTCGGCCCGCAGGATCCGCGAACCGGCGAGGTCGCCGCGTCCGTCGGGGCGCAGACGGCCCAGGTGCTGCGCAACATCCAGGCGGTGCTGGCCGAGCGTGACCTCACGCTGCACGACGTCGTGCGGACCACGGTGTACCTCCATCACCTCAAGCACGACTTCGACGAGTTCAACGCGGTCTACTCGGAGTTCTTCTCCGACCCCATGCCCGCGCGTACCACGGTGGGCTCCGAGCTGATGGACATCCTGGTCGCGATCGACGTGGTCGCGAAGCTGCGCGGGTGACCAGCGAACAGAAGCGGGCCGCTGACGGGCCGACCGCACGCCTTTGCCCCGCTGTGCCTGCGCGGGCGGCGGGGCAAAGGGAACGCCGGATCGCCGCGCTCGCCGCGGCTCGGCGGCGGGTCAGGCGACGCGTCGGGCGCCGACGAATTTCCGGTCGTAGTACCGCGCCATCGTGACAATCTGCACGGCTCGGCCGGTACGCGGCGCGTGGATCATCTGGCCGTTTCCGACGTACATTCCGACGTGGCTCGGGCCGGAGTAGAAGAACAGCAGATCACCTCTGCGCAGTCGGGAGCGGGGCACGGCGCTGCCCTCCCGGTACTGGGTGTAGGTGGTGCGCGAGATGGCTTTCCCGGCCTTTTTGTAGGCCCATTGGACGAGGCCGGAGCAGTCGAATCCGCTGGGGCCGGAACCGCCGTACTGGTACGGCGTGCCCAGCTGTGTCGTGGCGTGGGCGACGGCGCGTTCCGCGGTGTAGCTCGCCCACTCGGAGGCGCCGCTGCGCTCCTCGGCGACGGCGCGCGTCGCTGATATCAGGCCCATGGTGCCGATCGCCAGGAAAACGGATAAGGTCACCGCCGCCCGCGTCATGGGCCGGGGTCTCTTTCGCCGGGGTATACGGGCAACGCCTAGGAGATTCGTCACTTTCCCCCCTCTTATCGCTCCTCATTACCGAATTACCGAAATGCGCCAGGAGCAATTTCCAGCGAAACACAGGACGTATACATCCAAAGCACCACGGGCCTCCTCGGCGTGTCGTACTCGGATCCGGGCATGCGCACGATATAGACGCCGATCTCCGGCGCGGGGGCGACAGCGGGGTTCGGTGGATCACACGAACGGCGCGGAGGACGGCGCGGCGCGGCCGGGTCGGGGTCCGGAGCATCGCCCGCGGCGCCGGGCGCCACCGCGTTCAGGCCGCGGAGCGCTCCAGGCACTGCTCGATGATTCGGGTCAGCCGCTCGGCCAGGTCGTCGGGGGCGAGTTCGAGGAGCGCGGTGGCGCCTTCGGCACGCCTGAGCGTGCCCATGCCGAGCACCACACCCGCGACCAGCGACGCCCGCGCTCGGGCGTCCGGCCCGCCGAGATGCGCGGCGAGCGGCTCGATCAGGGCGCTTTTCAGCCGCTCCTCGTAGACCGAGCGGAGGTCGGGGTCGCCCGTCGAGTGCTCCAGCGCCCGCTGCAGCGGCGTCCCGGGACCGAGCACGCGCCCGGTCAGATGCTCGGCCAGCCGCTGGGGCAGGGTGGCGGGATCGCCCTCGAAAATGCCGGGGAACACCGCGTCCTCCGCGATGACCTCGGCCAGCAGTCCGCGCTTGGCCCCGAAGTAGCGGTTGATGAGTGCGACGTTGACGCCCGCGTGCGCCGCGATCCGCCGCGAGGACACCTGCTCGTACCCCTCGCTGGTGAACAGCTCGCGCGCGCTGTCGAGGATGCGCTGGCGTGTGGCCGCTCGGTCACGCATCCGGCCCGCGCACGCACCGGCGTCGTCCGGCCGTTCCATATCCATCCTCCGTACACGTCACCGCCCAGGCCACAGCCACGGTCGCAACCTACCGGCGGCGGTTGCGGCGGGTGAAATCCAGCGTTCCGACTTGACAAGTCAACAGTGTTTACTTATACCAGTATGTGATCCTGTCGACCCACCTCCGCAGAAGCGGGGGCGCTACCGCATGCCCACACCTGGTGCTGCGCGCGGGCGGAGGCGGGCGCGGATCCATCGGATTTCGATTTTCCACGCACACGCTTGGGGGACACGCGGAGTGGAGCAGCAAAGGGTCGACAGCCGGCCGGACGAACGGCCAGAGCAATCAGCCAGCGGGAGGGCGACCCAGCGGTCGCCGACCAGCGACGTCGACACGGGCGGGGCGCCGACGCCCCAGTACACCCAGCGGCAGATCATCGAGGTCCTGATCGGACTGATGCTCGCCGTCCTGACGTCAATGCTGACGAACTCGATCGTCGGTACCGCCCTGCCGACGATCGTCGGTGAACTGGGCGGCCAGGACCGGCTGGCCTGGGTGGCGAGCTCGGCGCTGCTGACGATGACCGCCACCACACCCATCTGGGGCAAGCTCTCCGACCTGTGGGGCCGCAAGCTGAGCTTCCAGCTGGCGCTGTTCATCTTCATCGTGTCGTCCGTGGCCGCCGGTTTCGCCCAGGACATGACGTGGCTCATCGTGGCCCGGCTCTTCCAGGGCATCGGCACGGGCGGGCTCGCCTCGCTGCCGCAGATCATCCTCGGCGACGTGGTGGAGCCGCGTGAACGCGGACGCTACTCCGGCTTCATCGGTGCCGTCTTCGGCGTGTCCACCGTGGCCGGTCCGCTGCTCGGTGGCTTCCTCGTGGACAGCCCACTCGGCTGGCGCTGGTGCTTCTTCATCACCGTGCCGCTTGCGGTGGTCGCCTTCGTCGTCATCCAGCGGCTGCTCCGGTTGCCGGTGCGTCCGCACACCGACACGCGCATCGACTGGTGGGGCGCGACCTTCATCGTCGGCGCGGCGAGCACGGTCATGCTGGTGCTCAGTCTCGGCGGCAAGTCGTTCGAGTGGAACTCGGCGCCGACGTACGCGCTGATCGCCGCCGCCATCGCGCTGACCATCGGCGCCATCGTCAGCGAACGGCGCGCGCACGACCCGATCCTGCCGCCGCGGCTCTTCCGTGAGCGGACGTTCGTCCTGTCCTCGCTGGGCTCGATGGCCATCGGCATGGGCATGTTCGGCGTGATGATCTACTTCCCGCAGTACCTGCAGATCGTCAAGGGGATGAGCCCCACGGCGTCGGGCCTGATGACCCTGCCGCTGGTGATCGGCCTGCTCACGGCGTCGATCTCCTCGGGCATCGTGGTCAGCCGCACCGGCCGGTGGAAGATCTACCCGGTCGTCGGCATGGTCCTCGTGGGCCTCGGCTTCTACGTGCTGACCCTGCTGGAGGTCGACTCCAGCCTGACCCTGGTGGGCGTCGGTGTCGCACTGATCGGCCTCGGCATCGGGCTGACGATGCAGATCCTGATCCTGGCGACGCAGAACGCGCTGTCAAAGGCGGACCTGGCCGCGGGGACCTCGGCGGTCACCTTCTTCCGCAACCTCGGCGGAGCGGTCGGTGTGTCGGCCTTCGGCGCGGTGATGACCAACCGGTTGCACGACGAGCTGGCGCAGCTGGCCGAGAAGGCGGAGCGGGCCCGAGCAGCGGCCCAGGCGGCGGGGGAGCAGCCGCCTCCCCTGCCCGACATCTCGGACTCGGCGATGGGCTCCCCCGCGATCATCAACTCGCTGCCGCCAGCGGCCCATGACGCGGTGATCACCGCGTTCAACAGCTCGATGCACACGGTTTTCCTGCTGGGGCTCCCGATCGCCGTCGTGGGCTTCGTGGCCGTGCTGTTCTTCCGGCAGGTCCCGCTGCGTTCGGGGCGGTAGGCGGCCGCAGGGCGACCGCGGCGTCGGCGCGGTAACGCGCGGGGATCCGTCGTCGCCCTACAGGTAGCGGCGGAACCCCTCCGCGGAGTTGCCGAAGCCCATGGCTTTGTAGAAGCCATGGGCTTCGTGCTGGTCCTCGTGGGAGAGAAGTTCGATCTTGTAGCAGCCGACGTGGGCGGCGCGGTCCAGGGCGTCCTCGATCAGGGCCCGGCCGATCCCCCGCCGTCGGCAGCTCGCGTCGACCACGACGTTCTCGATGATCGCCCACGGCTGGGCGTCATGCGTGAGGTTGGCGACCACGATCAGGTCGAGGGTGCCGATGATCTGCCCCCTGCTCTCCGCGACGAGGACGGAGCGGTCGGGGTCGCTCTCGATGCGCGTCCATGCCCGGACAGCCGCCGAGGACATACGGACCGTGCCGCTCTGGGCGTGCGTCGAGTCACCGAGATCCCGCAGGAGTCGCAGGATCGCACCGAGGTCAGACCGGATGGCCGCGCGGATAATCATGGCTTTCGGCATCGTAGCCGACAAGGGATGACAAGGCCGACGTAACCCCGCAAGACGTGACGAAACAGCGCCGGGGGCGAGGGGGCTCACTCCCTCGTCCCCGGCGCCTCACAGCCCCGCTGACCAACGGTGTTGAGATCTTTGTTCTCCGCTTCGTACTGGGCTCCCGCGCCCCAGAAGCGAGGCGGCGGGATGCGCCTCTACGGCTTGATGATGCGAACGCCTTCGGCGCCATCGGCCGTCTCCGGCTTGTGCGGAGCGGGTGCCTGCGGCTGCTTGTAGATACCGCCGCCCGGAGCACCGGGGGTGGCGGATGGGGCGGGCGGGACGGGCGGGGCGGCTTCCTGCTCCGGCGCGGGGCCCGCGAAACGCGCGCCCTGCGGACGCGGCGCGGCGGCGGGACGGGCCGCCGCCTGGGGCGCACTCGCCTGCGGGCCGGCCGCCGCTGACGGGCCCCGGTCGGCGGACGCCTCCGGGCCGTTCTGGGACTGCGGAACCTTGATGGTCTCCTCGTCGTCCGCGGACTCGGAGTCCGGCGTGGACGGCGCGGACGCGGCGCTCTTCGACTCGGCGGCGCCGCCCGACGGAGCGGGCTTCGACTGCTGGGCGCCGGCGGGCCGTGCCTGTGCTCCCCCTCCGGACTTGCCCCCCGATGACGGAGCCGCGGCGGCGGCCTTCTCGTTCGCCGCCCTGATCTCCTCCTCGGACATGCCGGTTTCCAGCGGCCCGGCGGATTTCTCCGCCTTGAGCAGCTCCTCCAGCGTCTCGTGCATGTCGTTGAGCCGCCGGACCGCCTCGTTGTGAGTGGCCGTCAGGGTGGCCAGGCGACGGTCGGCGGTCTCGTTGATGGTCTTGGCGCGCGCTTCGGCGTCGCCCAGGCGCCGCTCGGCGTCCTGCTTGGCCTGCGAGCGAAGCTGCTCGGACTCCTGCTTGGCCGTGCTGACCATCTCGTTGGCCTCGGCGCGGGCGGTGGAGACGACGCTCTCGGCGTGCTCGTCGGCCTCCTTGATCCGCTTCTCGGCTTCCTTCTCGGCCTTCTCTCGGATCTCGTTGACCTCTTCGTCGATTTTGGCGCGCTTGTCCTTAGCTTCTTCCTCGGCGATCCGCAGGATCGTGGCCATGCGCTCGCTGATCTGCTCGTGCTCGGGCTTGACCGCGGCCTTCTCCTTGGCCTCGGTCAGCTCACGCCGGAGCTGCTCCAGTTCGTCGTGCGCTCGCGCCAGCCGCTCCTGGAGGTCGCGGATCTGGTTGTGGTTGCGGACGACGAAATCGTCGACCTGGCGCTTGTCGTAACCGTTCTTTCGAACGGTCGGGAAGGCTTCGTCGCGGAGTAGATTCGGCAGAATGTCGTTGCTGTGTTCGTTCATGTCCTAATCAACCAGGTTGGCTGCGAGTCGGGGTAGGCGGCTCGGACCGCCTGACCCACGTTCCCGCCCGAACCACAAGAACACGTCGGTGACATTCGTTGTCCCAAGGATTCGAGGTGTACCGGGAGACGGAGGCGCAAGAGCCCGAGTCCAGTGCGAAGCGTGACGTTGTGAACACCGTGGAACCGACCACGGTAGTAGCCGGTCCCCGCCCCCTCAATAACCCGGGCGGGTAGTCGATCGTGCCGACCCATCATGACCACCGTGCTCATCCTCCTACTAAGGTATGCCGGATCACGCACGCGTGGGGCTGAGTAGGACATATTCGTCTCCGTATCCGCGCCGACAAGCAAGGAGTCACGACATGAACGGACCCCTGGTGGGCGATGGCCCGTTCGGTTCGCCCGATATCCACCCTGGCGCCTGGATCGCCCCGGGAGCGGTCGTCGTGGGCCGCGTTCGGATCGGGGACCGCAGCGGCGTCTGGTACGGCTCTGTGCTGCGGGGCGACACCGAGGAGATCGTCGTGGGCGAGCTGTGCAACATCCAGGACCAGTGCGGACTTCACGCCGATCCGGGCGAGCCGGCCGTACTGGGCGATCGCGTCAGCCTGGGCCACAAGGCCATGGTGCACGGCGCCGTGGTCGAGGACGGCGCGCTGATCGGCATCGGGGCCACCGTCCTCGGCGGGGCCCGGGTCGGGGCGGGAGCGCTTGTCGCCGCCGGAGCCCTGGTGCCTCCGGGCAAGACCGTTCCCGCCGGCACCCTGTGGGCGGGCGTTCCCGGAAAAGTCATCCGCGAACTCACCGACGCCGACCGCGAGGTCTTCGCCGACACGCCGGAGAAATACGAACGGTACGCACGCGATCACCGCAAGGTGACCTGGCGCTAGTCCTATTCTCGGAGATCCGCAAAACCTGGATACGGACAGCTCACTACCGGGCGACGACGCCCCGTAGCGGGACGATACGACAGATCAGCGCCAATTCGTCCGACCTTTCGCAACCCTTGGCAACGATAGGGAATAGTGGAGCCGCATCCGCCGACACGCCCCATTCCCCGGCCGTGGATCGGGTGAATCGGGTGTCGCGATGGCTCAATCGGCGGTGACCCCAGAATGGCCCGTCCGAGTCATGCGACGCGAGGCTACCGGCGCGTAGCCTATATTTCGAGGCTGGATATCGGGCCCCGATCGGGGTCCTGCCCGGCGACGACCCCGACGGCACGGGCAACGGCGTCCGGCTGTACGCACAGGACGGGTCGCGTCCTCCCGCAGCGCTTTCGATGGAGGTGCGCGCGCTTGGATTCCGACATCGACATGCGCCTGCACGACCATGTCGCGCTGGCCGAGATCGAGCTCTACGCCGAGGTGCTGAGCGCCGTGGCCACCGCCGAGGCCCCACTCAGCCTGGACGAGATCGACCGCGTCCTCGGTGTGCACCCGGCTGCCCTCGGCCAGGAGCCATCGGCCGTGCTGCCTCCCGCCCCATCCGTCACATCCTCACCCTGCGCCGCACCCCGGCCGCGCTTCACGCACCAGGCCCACGGAACCTGCCGGGGCTGAGTGCCCTCCGCACCGCGCGACGCGTCACCCGGATCTCCGTGTCCTTTCGCGCTCCGTGCTTCCCGCGCGGAAAGAAAAAGGGGGACCAGGGAGCGGTCGAACCACTCTCCTGATCCCCCATCGCCGTAAACGGCGGCCGCACGGGTGCGGCGGCCCCGCGGCCAGCCGCGGCTCGGCGCCCCTAGGCGTTCTCCTTCTCCGGTTCGGCGTCGCTGGTGGGCGTGTCGCCCTTCACCGACCGGAGCAGGAGCTGCGAGACGTCCACGACCTCCAGGGTCTCCTTGGCCTCGCCCTTGGACTTCTTCTCGTTGATCGCGTCGCCCAGCATGACCTGGCAGAACGGGCACGCGGTGGACACGGTGTCGGGGTTGGTCGTCAGCGCCTCGTCCACCCGCTCGGTGTTGACGCGCTTGCCGATCCGCTCCTCCATCCACATCCGGGCACCACCCGCGCCACAGCAGAACCCGCGCTCCTTGTGCCGGTGCATCTCCTTGGTCTGGATGCCGGGGACCTGCGCCATGATGTCGCGGGGCGGCGTGTAGACCTTGTTGTGGCGGCCCAGGAAGCAGGGGTCGTGGTAGGTGATGTTCTCCTCGATCGGTTGGACCGGCGTGAGTCGGCCGTCCTCCACCAGCTTGGCCAGCAGCTGGCTGTGGTGGATGACGTCGTATTCACCGCCGAGCTGCGGGTACTCGTTGCCGAGCGTGTTGAAGCAGTGCGGGCAGCTGGCCACGATCTTGGTGGCGCCGACCTCGTTCAGCGTCTCCACGTTCTGCTGGGCGAGCATCTGGAAGATGAACTCCATACCCAGGCGGCGCGCCGGGTCACCGGTGCACGCCTCCATACCGCCGAGCACCGCGAACTTGACGCCGGCCATGTGCAGCAGTTCGGCGATGGCCTTGGTGGTCTTCTTCGCTCGGTCCTCCAGGGCGCCGGCGCACCCCACCCAGAACAGGTACTCGGTGCCCTCGGGGAGCTTGTCCTCGACGACGGGGACCTCGAAGTCGAGCTCGGAGATCCAGTCGAGGCGCTTGTCCTCGGCCATCCCCCACGGGTTGCCCTTGTTCTCCAGGTTCTTGAGCAGGGTGTTCGCCTCGGAGGGGAAGTTCGACTCGATCATCACCTGGTAGCGGCGCATGTCGAGGATGTGGTCGACGTGCTCGATGTCGACGGGGCACTGCTCGACGCACGCGCCGCAGTTGGTGCAGGACCACAGGACGTCGGGGTGGATGATGCCGCCCTCCTCCTCGGTCCCCACGAGCGGAGCTCCGAGCAGCGAGAGCACGTCGACGCCGGCGTGGCTCTCGTCCTCCTTCTGCTTCTCGGCGAGGGTCTCCTCTGTGATGCCCTGCAGCAGGTAGGGGGCCTTGGCGTAGGCGTGCTCCCGCAGGTCCATGACCAGCTTCTTGGGCGAGAGCGGCTTGCCGGTGTTCCACGCGGGGCACTGCGACTGGCACCGTCCGCACTCCGTGCAGGTGGTGAAGTCGAGCAGGCCCTTCCAGGTGAAGTCCTCGATCTTGCCGACGCCGAACGGGTCCTCGTCGGGGTCGGCCTCCTCGAAGTCGAGCGGCTTCTCCCCGGTCTTGTCCATCATCTGCTTGGCCGGGCCGAGCGCGACGTCGCCGTTGGTGAAGCGCTTGAAGTAGATGTTGACCGGCGCGGTGAACCGGTGCCAGCCGATACCCATGGTGAGGATCCAGCCCAGCACCATGAAGAACATCCAGGAGATGATCAGCTTGAACGCGGCCACGAGCGCGAGCCCGGCCTCGCTCGGCGGCAGCACGGCGCCCACGGCGTGGGAGACCGGGGTGGCCCACACGGGGAAGGGGAAGTCGCCGAGCGCGACCTTGAACCCGCGGATCACGAAGATGGCGACCAGCAGGCCGACGATGTAGGCCTCGACGTAGTAGGCCTGCCAGTGCCGGGAGTTCTCGAAGCGGGACGCGCGGCCGAGCGTCCGGGGCCCCTTCACCTGCCGGTAGATCGCCAGGCCGACGATCCCGGCGAGGCTGAGCGCGGCGATGGCCTCCACGGCCAGGCCGTAGATGGTCCAGTCGTAGATGATCGGGAGGTGGAACTGCGGGTTCCACACCTCGCCATGTGCCTCGGCGACCGTGAACGCCAGAAGCGGGAACGAGACCATCACGAACCAGTGCGCGACGCCGATCCAGCGCCACTTGAGCATGCGCGTGTGCCCGAGGGTCTCGATCAGCGTGGTCGTCAGTCGCTGACCAAAGGGTCCCTTGCGCTCGCCTTCGATCGGCCGGCCGATGCCCACGGTGCGCACCATATGGCGGATGCCAATGGCGAACACGGCCAGCCCGACCACGGCGAAGGCGGTCGTGATGATCCCCAGGATCATGTAGAGCATCGCCCGCGGCCTCCCATCCTGCTGTCGTGCTCCGGTGCGCCACACACCGGAGGTCGATCAAATGTTACTAGCGAGTAATACCCGGCTGGCCATTGCCCCGCCCCCTGGCCCGCGAAAGAACGTCCCACCCCGGTCGCGCGGGTGGTCCGCACCCGGGTCGGGTGCCCGGCGGCATTCGAGGCGATCAGCTGCCTTCTACGGTAGTGACCCCCCTCCCAGCGAACATCACAAAGGCTCGCCTCACTCCCGCCGACACACCGCGAACGCCCAGCTCACGGCGTCCCGCACAGCCGCCGCCCCGGGGAAGCCGGGGTCCTCCCGCGCCTTTGGCCGATCTCGCACGCCGGCTCCGGGACATCCCCGAGGCCCGGGTCACGGCTTTCCCCGAGTTCCCCCCGGTTTGCCGAAAATGACCCCCAAAATACGCCGCTACCGGGAACAACACAGCGGACTCCGCCGTTGTAGAGGCATGTAAGCGGGCTTGAGCCGAGCAGACTCAAGTGATTTGACAACGGCTCCCTGGCGAAGCAAACTTTCGTGTGTAAGACTCAACTTTGACGGAGGACGTACTCATGGCACGAGCGGTCGGTATCGACCTGGGGACGACGAACTCGGTCGTCTCGGTCCTGGAGGGCGGCGAGCCCACGGTCATCGCCAACGCCGAAGGCGCGCGGACCACCCCGTCCGTCGTTGCCTTCGCCAAGAACGGCGAGGTGCTCGTCGGCGAGGTGGCCAAGCGTCAGGCGGTCACCAACGTCGACCGGACCATTCGCTCGGTCAAGCGCCACATCGGCACCGACTGGAAGACCGAGATCGACGGCAAGACCTTCAACTCGCAGCAGATCAGCGCGTTCGTGCTGCAGAAGCTGAAGAGGGACGCCGAGGCCTACCTCGGTGAGGAGGTCACGGACGCGGTCATCACGGTTCCCGCGTACTTCAGCGACTCCCAGCGCCAGGCCACCAAGGAGGCCGGGACGATCGCGGGCCTGAACGTCCTGCGCATCATCAACGAGCCCACCTCCGCCGCGCTCGCGTACCACCTGGAGAAGGAGGAAGAGGCCACCATCCTGGTCTACGACCTCGGTGGCGGTACCTTCGACGTCTCCCTCCTGGAGGTCGGCGACGGCGTGGTCGAGGTCAAGGCCACCAACGGCGACAACCACCTCGGTGGTGACGACTGGGACCAGGCCATCGTCGACTGGCTGGTCGAGCGCTTCAAGAACGCCAACGGTGTCGACCTGTCCAAGGACAAGATGGCGCTGCAGCGACTCCGCGAGGCCGCCGAAAAGGCCAAGATCGAGCTGTCCAGCTCGTCCGAGTCGCTCATCAACCTCCCCTACATCACGGCGTCGGCCGAGGGCCCGCTGCACCTGGACGAGAAGCTGACCCGGGCCGAGTTCCAGCGTCTGACCTCTGACCTCCTGGACCGGACCAAGCAGCCGTTCCACCAGGTCATGAAGGACGCCGGGATCAACGTCGAGAAGATCGACCACGTGGTCCTCGTCGGCGGCTCGACCCGTATGCCGGCCGTCGTCGACCTGGTCAAGGAGCTGACCGGCGGCAAGGAGCCCAACAAGGGCGTCAACCCCGACGAGGTCGTGGCCATTGGCGCGGCACTGCAGGCCGGTGTCCTCAAGGGCGAGGTCAAGGACGTCCTCCTGCTGGACGTGACCCCGCTGTCGCTGGGCATCGAGACCAAGGGCGGCGTGTTCACCAAGCTCATCGAGCGGAACACGACCATTCCGACCAAGCGTTCGGAGATCTTCTCCACCGCGGCCGACAACCAGCCGTCGGTGCAGATCCAGGTCTTCCAGGGTGAGCGCGAGATCGCCCAGTACAACAAGAAGCTCGGCGTCTTCGACCTGACCGGCATCCCGCCGGCGCCGCGCGGCGTTCCGCAGATCGAGGTCACCTTCGACATCGACGCCAACGGCATCGTCAACGTGACCGCCAAGGACCTGGGCACCGGCAAGGAGCAGTCGGTGACCATCTCCGGCGGGTCGGCGATGAGCAAGGACGACATCGACCGCATGGTCCGCGAGGCCGAGGAGTTCGCGGAGGAGGACCGCAAGCGCCGCGAGGAGGCCGAGGTCCGCAACAACGCCGAGTCCCTCGTCTACCAGACCGAGAAGGTCATCAAGGAGAACGAGGACAAGATCCCGGACGACGCCAAGTCCGAGACCGAGTCGGCGGTGGAGGAGCTCAAGAAGGCGCTTGAGGGCTCCGATGTCGAGGCGATCCGCTCCGCGAGCGAGAAGGTCGCGCTGGCCAGCCAGAAGATCGGCTCCGCCATCTACGGCCAGGGCCAGGGCGCCGACGGTGCCGCTGCCGGTGCGGGGGCCGAGGGTGCCACCGCCGACGCGGGCGCCCAGGCGGACGACGACGTCGTCGACGCCGAGATCGTCGACGAGGAGAACGGCAAGCGGAACGGCAACGCCTGATCCGTCCGGTACGCGGAAGGCAAGGAGGCGCAAACGAATGGCGCTGCCGGAGAACGAGAACGGTCACGAGCAGCAGGGCCCGGTGATCCGCGACAAGCGTCGTATCGATCCCGAGACCGGTGAGCTGCGGGCCCCGGAGGCGGGAGAGACCGTCGCCCCGGAGGCGGCCGAATCGGCGGGCACGGCGGAGGTTCCCGCTGCCGAGGACAGCAGCGCGGAACTCGCCGAGGCCAAGCAGCAGGCCGCCGAGCTGATGAACGACCTCAAGCGGTTGCAGGCCGAGTACGCCAACTACCGCAAGCGGGTCGAGCGCGACCGGGCGGCGGTTCGGGAGCAGGGGCTCGCCCAGGTTCTGGGTGAGCTGCTGCCGATCCTGGACGACATCGGGCGGGCCCGCGAACACGACGAGCTCAACGGCGGGTTCAAGTCCGTCGGCGAGGCGCTGGAGTCCGCGGTCACCAAGCTGGGGTTGAAGAAGTACGGGGACAAGGGCGACGAGTTCGACCCCACCGTGCACGAGGCCCTGACGATGGTGCCGACGCCGGGTGCCACCACCCCGACAGTGATCGAGGTGTTCCAGCCCGGGTACGTCATCGGAGAACGGGTGATCCGCCCGGCCCGCGTGGTCGTGGCGGGGCCCGCCGAGGACGAGGGCACCGAGCCGGAGGGTGGCGCGGAGGCGGCCTCCGCCCCGGAGGGTGCGGCCGAGACACCGGCCGCCGAGTCCGGGCCCGACGGCGACGACAAGAAGTAGCGAGTGAACCGCCCCGGGCGCCCGCGTGGCACCCGGGGCGGTGAACCAGGTGAGCAGTGGGCAGGATCGGTAGCGCGGACCGCACCGCCCCACCGGTAACGAGCGCGAAGCGGGAGTAGGCAAGCGTCGATGAGCACCAAGGACTACCTGGAGAAGGACTACTACAAGGTCCTCGGGGTCTCAAAGACGGCCACGCAGGACGAGATCAAGCAGGCCTATCGCAAGCTCGCGCGCGCAAACCACCCCGACGCCAACACCGCCGATCCGAAGGCCGAAGAGCGCTTCAAGGAGATCTCCGAGGCCTACAGCGTCCTGTCGGACGAACAGCGCCGCAAGGAGTACGACGAGGCGCGGTCGCTGTTCGGCGGCGCCTACCAGCCCGGCGGGGGAACCGGTCCGGGCGGATTCGACATGGGCGACCTGTTCGGGCACGGCCCGACCGGCGGCGGGGTCGGCGGCGAGCGGCTGAGCGACCTGTTCGGCGGCCTGTTCGGCGGGCGGGGGCGCACCAGCACGCGGTCGCGGCGCGGTGCCGACGTGGAGACCGAGACCACGCTGACCTTCAGCGAGGCGGCGCGCGGCGCCACCCGGTCGTTCAAGCTGACCAGTGACGCCGCCTGCGCCAGCTGCAAGGGGACGGGGGCCCGGGCCGGGTCCGCGCCCCGCATGTGCCCCACGTGCTCCGGCACCGGGCACGACAGCACCATTCTGGGAGGGTTCTCCCTCTCAGAGCCCTGCAGTCAGTGCAAGGGGCGCGGGCTCGTCGTGGACGACCCCTGCCCCGTGTGCAACGGCAGCGGTCGGGGGAAGAGCACCCGTACGGTCCAGACGAGGATCCCCGCGGGGGTCTCCGACGGCCAGCGGATCAGGATCAAGGGCAAAGGCGCGCCGGGTGAACACGGGGGGCCGGCGGGAGACCTCTACGTGGTGGTTCATGTGCAGCCGCACCCAGTGTTCGGCAAGACCGGCGACAACCTGACGATCACCGTCCCGGTGACCTTCCCCGAGGCGGCGCTCGGCGCCGATGTGCGCGTGCCGACCCTCAATGGGATGCCGGTGACGGTGAAGATCCCCCCGGGCACGCCGAACGGGCGCACGTTCCGGGTCCGGGGCAAGGGCGCGGACCGCCGCGACGGAACCAAGGGCGACCTGCTCGTGACCGTTGAGGTGTCGGTACCCAAGACGCTGAGCGAGGACGCCCGCGCCGCCCTGGAGAAGTTCCGGGCGGCCACGGCGGACCAGGACCCGCGCCGTGACTTGGAGACGCGGGCGAAGGGAATGTGAATGCGATGACTGAGCGAGGGTTCGGCGAGGACATCCCGGTCTACGTGATCTCCGTCGCCGCCGAGCTGTCCGGGCTCCACCCGCAGACGCTGCGCCAGTACGACCGGCTCGGACTGGTCTCACCGGGCCGCGCCGCGGGGCGGGGGCGGCGCTACTCCATGCGCGACGTCCAGATGCTGCGCGAGGTGCAGAGGCTGTCCCAGGAGGAGGGCATCAACCTCGCCGGCATCAAGCGCATCCTGGAGCTCCAGCGCGAGGTCGACGAGCTGCGCGAGCACCTCTTCCACCTGCGCAACGAACTCGACGCGGCGCGCACGGCGGTCGCGCGTCGGCTGGCCCAGAGCGGGCCGGAGCAGGGCAACGAGCTGCTGCCGCTCCGGCACACACGTGTGACGATCTTCAATACCGCGCCTCCCCCCGAAGACGACGCGTGACCCACGCGGCGCACACGGTTTCCCGTTGATCGCGGGAGGGGCCGCCGCACCTCGCGAGCGGGGATCCGCAGGGCCTGGGGGCGTCACACGATCCCCACCGGCCGCGGGACTCCACCCGGCGCCCCGGCCCACCTTTTTCGCGGCGACCGGGCCGGCGGGCTTCGGCCGGACGTTCGGATTACACCACCTCAAGGACTGACTCTGCTGTTAGGGGGCGGCGAAGCGATGAACTACAAACTCACCACCAAGAGCCAGGAAGCGCTATCGGCGGCGATGCGGCGCGCGACCACGGACGGCAGCCCGCAGGTCGAGCCGCTGCACCTGCTCGCCGCCCTCGTCAACCAGGGAGAGGGCATCATCCGTCCCCTCCTCAAGGAGGTCGGGGTCGACCCCGGCCAGTTCAACACCAAGGTCGAGCAGGCCATCGCGGGGCTGCCGCGGGCTGCGGGCAGCACGGTCAGTGCCCCGGCCAGCTCCCGGCAGCTCATCGTCTCGCTGAACACCGCGGCGCAGCGCGCCCAGCAGATGGAGGACGAGTACGTCTCCACCGAGCACCTGCTCGTCGGACTGGCCGCTGACGGCGGTGAGGCGGGGCGCCTGCTCAAGGACGCCGGCGCGACGCCCGAGGCGCTGCTGGAGGCGTTCGAGCGGGTGCGCGGGCCGGGCAAGGTCACCTCCGAGAACCCGGAGGACACCTACCAGGCACTGGAGAAGTACGGCGTCGACCTGACTGAGCGGGCGCGCTCGGGCGCGCTCGACCCGGTGATCGGCCGCGACTCCGAGATCCGGCGGGTCGTCCAGGTGCTGTCCCGGCGCACCAAGAACAACCCCGTGCTCATCGGCGAGCCGGGTGTCGGCAAGACGGCGGTCGTGGAGGGCCTGGCGCAGCGCGTCGTCGCGGGCGACGTGCCCGAGTCGCTGCGCGACAAGCGGCTGATCGCGCTCGACCTCTCGGCGATGGTGGCCGGGGCCAAGTACCGGGGCGAGTTCGAGGAGCGGCTGAAGGCCGTCCTGAACGAGATCAAGGAGAGCGACGGCCAGATCATCACGTTCATCGACGAGCTGCACACCATGGTGGGTGCGGGCGCGGCCGAGGGCGCGATGGACGCGGGCAACATGCTCAAGCCGATGCTCGCGCGCGGCGAGCTGCGCATGGTCGGTGCCACCACCCTGGACGAGTACCGCGAGCGCATCGAGAAGGACCCGGCGCTGGAGCGCCGCTTCCAGCAGGTGCAGGTGGGCGAGCCGTCGGCCGCCGACACCATCGCCATCCTCCGCGGGCTCAAGGGGCGCTACGAGGCGCACCACAAGGTGCAGATCTCCGACCAGGCGCTGGTTGCGGCCGCGACGCTGTCGGACCGCTACATCACCGCCCGCTTCCTGCCGGACAAGGCCATCGACCTGGTCGACGAGGCGGCCTCGCGGCTGCGCATGGAGATCGACTCGCGGCCGGTGGAGATCGACGAGCTGCAGCGCACCGTCGACCGGCTGAAGATGGAGGAGATGGCGTTGGAGAAGGAGTCCGACGCCGCCTCGATCCAGCGTCTGGAGCGGCTGCGCGCCGACCTCGCCGACAGGCAGGAGGAGCTCAACGGGCTGGTCGCCCGGTGGGAGCAGGAGAAGGCCGGGCTGAACCGCGTCGGTGAGCTCAAGGAACGCCTCGACGAGCTGCGGACCCAGGCCGAGCGCGCCCAGCGCGACGGCGACTTCACCGAGGCCTCCCGGCTGATGTACGGGGAGATCCCCCAGCTGGAGAAGCAGCTGGAGGAGGCGTCGTCGGCGGAGGAAGCCGAAAAGGAGTCCGGCGACGGCGCGCCGACGATGGTCAAGGAGGAGGTCGGGGCCGACGACGTCGCCGACGTGGTGTCGTCGTGGACCGGAATCCCGGTCGGCCGGCTGATGGAGGGCGAGACCAGCAAGCTCCTCCGGATGGAAGACGAACTCGGCAAGCGGTTGGTCGGCCAGTCAACGGCCGTGGCCGCCGTCTCCGACGCGGTCCGCCGCGCCCGAACGGGCATCTCCGACCCGGACCGCCCCACCGGTTCGTTCCTCTTCCTCGGACCGACGGGTGTGGGCAAGACCGAGCTGGCCAAGGCGCTGGCCGAGTTCCTCTTCGACGACGAGCGCGCGATTGTGCGCATCGACATGAGCGAGTACGCCGAGAAGCACTCGGTCTCCCGCCTCGTCGGCGCGCCTCCCGGCTACGTCGGCTACGAGGAGGGCGGTCAGCTGACCGAGGCGGTGCGGCGCCGCCCCTACACGGTGGTGCTGCTGGACGAGGTGGAGAAGGCCCACATCGAGGTTTTCGACACCCTGCTCCAGGTCCTTGACGACGGCCGCCTCACCGACGGCCAGGGCCGGCACGTGGACTTCCGGAACACCCTGCTGATCCTCACCTCCAACCTGGGCTCGCAGTTCCTGGTCGACCCCTCGTTGGAGAACGGGGCCAAGAGGGAGAAGGTGATGGACATCGTCCGGAGCACCTTCAAGCCGGAGTTCCTCAACCGTCTGGACGACGTCATCATGTTCGACGCCCTGTCCACGGAGGAGCTGACCCGCATCGTCGACCTCCAGGTCGAGCGCCTGGCCAAGCGCCTCGCCGATCGCAGGCTCGAACTCGACGTCACCGAGGCCGCCCGCGAGTGGCTCGCCCTCACCGGCTACGACCCGGTGTATGGCGCCCGCCCGTTGCGCCGCCTGGTCCAGGCCTCGATCGGCGACCCACTGGCCAAGGCCCTCCTCAGGGGCGACCTGAAGGAGGGGGACACCGTCCTCGTCGACCGCGACGAGGAGAAGGACACCCTCACCGTCGGCGCCGCCCAACCGGAGGCCGCCGTCTCGTAACGCGCCGCTTTCCGCCGCAATGGCGATGCCCCGGCTGAGGAGCCGGGGCATCGCCATGCGCGGGGGCCCCATCGGGAAGTCCTTCTTGTTCCAGAAGAAGTAGCCGCAGCGGGTCAGCACCGCAGACGCCGAGTGAACGGCGTCATTCGGCCGCAGGCGATATTCCGACGCGAATTCGATGGCCTTGTCGACCACGAAACGCTCCACTGCCACCATCTGTATGCCGGATCGCGCGGACCACGCATCGATGGTCGTGCGAGCACGATCGCGCTGCGCAGCACCTATGTCAGAAGATCGCCGTCTCCCCGAACAGCCAACCTCAGCTCGGATCAGTGACGAAGCGACGATGTGGTCGTCGCCACGCTGCCCCTTCTCAAAGACACCGAGGCTGGTCTCATAGCGCTCCGGGTTGGTGTCCTTACGCGCGAGGATGACGTTGAGGCAACACGTCCGAGTCGGGATAGACGCGCTTGCTACCCCCCGCACGCTGCCCCCGCGCCCACTCGGTGGGATCCTCTCCATCGGTCCACTAGGGAGCGATTCCCGCGATCTCGCGCACCGGCATGATCGGATGCTCTGCCAACGGCTCCAGCTTTTCGATCTCGAATGCGACGGTTTGCCCAGCGGCTGTTCGCTGCGCGAGACCCCACGCCGCGACACGCTGCTTGGTGTGCTTCGACACCTCGGGGAGAAGGCCTGAGGAGAAAGCCGCACGCACCGAGCGATTCTGGTCGGCGTCAAACACGCTGACTTCGCGCTTACTCCCCCGCACGTTATGCGGGTACCGGCCTGGTTTTCGGAACGCTCACCCTGGCGGCGCTGGCCGCGGCCGTCCGGGTGGCCCGACGCGGCACCGTCACCTCCGCGCCCACAGCGCGAGGCCGCCGGCGATGAACCACAGCGCGATGCCGGCGGCGCACCCGGCGGAGGTCCACACACTCACGCCGGTGAGCACCGTCGCCACCGCGCCGATCGCGACGCTCACCGGCAGCAGCCACCCCCAGTGGACGAACCTCCGGTTCTGCTGCAGGGCCCGCTCCTCGTAGCTCAGCTGCCGCCCGGTCCGCTTGTGGCCCTCCTGCCGCTCACACACTGCCCGCATGTTCGCTCCTTGTGCGTCGTCGGGAATTCGTAGTCTTCGGCGTGTGCCGGGCGAGTCCGGTTCGGCTCGCCCGGCACGTTGACCACAACCGGACAATTCATCCCGTCGCCTCACAAAACGTCTCTGGCGTTCGATAAGGTTCATCCCGCAGTCACCGGCGCCTGGCGGTGTGCAACCACGACGGGGGGGTCGACGCGGCAGATCATGGGTGAATTCATCAGCACGGCGTTCGGCTTCCCCACGGCGCTCTTCAGCTTCATGCTGCTGGTCGTCTTCGCCTATTGGATCTTCGTGGTTCTCGGTGCCGTCGGCATGGACGCGCTCGACGTCGACGTCGACGCGGATACCGGCACCGCCGGCGGCCTCTCCGGACTGCTGTCGGCCACCGGCCTCAGCGGGGTCCCGGTCACCGTGGTGCTGTCCCTACTGATCACCCTGTCCTGGTTCGCGACCCTGGTGGGAACCGTGCTGCTTGATCTGAACGAGGCGTCCACACCCGCGCTCATCGCCCTGGGGCTCGTGGTCCTGGTGGCGGCGGTGCTGTTCGCGTGGCTGGTCACCAGCGGCGTTGTCATGGGCCTGCGCCGTTTCCTGCCCGGCGACGAGCCCGGCGCCGCGCACACCGACTTCGTCGGCTCGACCTGCGTGATCCGCACCGGCCGGGCCGACGAGGCGTTCGGGCAGGCGGAGATCACCGCGGCGAACGGCACGGCGTCGATCGTGCAGGTGCGCACCATCGGCGGGGAGACCCTCTCCTCCGGCGACACCGCTCTCGTCTTCGATTACGACGCCGACAGCGGGGTCTACCTCGTCACCCCGTTCGACCGATCACTCGATCCGGGATCCGCCTCGGCGTAGCGCGCTCGGACTTGCGCTCGTCCCCGCGCCCGCGGACCGGACCGACACCAGAACACCCGAAATACCCGTTTTATCCCTGACTGCCGGGAACCGGCATCCCGGTGGCAGCGTCCGAGATAACAGACAGCGGCCTGCACCGCCCGCCGTGTCGCGGCCCGACCGGCGCGCCAGGGCCCCCGAATTCCCCGAGCCGCGCCCTCGCTAGAGAGACCACTGGATGGAAACCATCACCGCCGGCGTCGGCGTCCTCTTCGCCGCCGCCCTCCTCATCGTCCTCGGCCTCCTCTTCACCATCGCCCGGCTGTTCCGCAAGGTCGAACAGGGCCGGGCGCTGATCATCTCCAAGGTGAAGAAGGTCGACGTGACCTTCACCGGAGCGGTTGTCCTCCCCGTCCTGCACAAGGCCGAGGTCATGGACATCTCGCAGAAGACGATGCTCATCGAGCGCGACGGCAATGAAGGGCTGATCTGCCGCGACAACATCCGCGCGGACATCAGCATCACCTTCTATGTCGGGATCAACCCCACCCCGCAGGACGTCCTGAAGGTCGCCCAGTCCATCGGCACGGAGCGCGCCAGCAACCAGGAGACCCTGCAGGAGCTGTTCAACGCGACGTTCTCAGAGGCCGTCAAGACCGTCGGCAAGCAGTTCGACTTCGTGGACCTCTACACCAAGCGCGATGAGTTCCGCGACCAGATCATCGCGCTCATCGGCACCGAGCTGAACGGCTACTACATCGAGAAAGCGGCGATCGACTTCCTGGAGCAGACGCCGCTGCACCGCCTCGACCGCGACAACATCCTCGACGCGCAGGGCATCAGCAAGATCACCGCCCTCACCGCCGAGCAGCACAAGCGCACCAACGAGCTGGAGAACGAGCGGCAGAAGGAGATCCAGCGCCAGGACACCGAGTCCGCGGAGACCCTGGCCGAGCTGGAGCGCCGCCGCGAGGAAGCCGAGGCCAAGGCCAAGCGCGAGATCGAGAGCATCAAGGCCCGGGAGGAGGCCGAGACCGCCAAGGTCCAGGCCGAGGAGCGGCTCAAGGCGCAGGAGGCGCACCTGCGCACCGACGAGCAGCTGGGCGTCCAGCACCAGAACCAGCAGCGGGAGATCGCCGTCGCGGAGAAGAACCGCGAGCGCGTCATCTCCATCGAGTCCGAGCGCATCGAGAAGGACCGGATGCTGGAGGTCATCGGCCGCGAGCGCGAAACCGAGCTGTCCCGCATCGCCAAGGACAAGGAGCTCGAAGGCGAGAAGCGCGAGGTCGCCGAGGTTATCCGGGAGCGGATCGCGGTCGAGAAGACCGTGGCCGAGCAGGAGGAGAACATCAAGAAGCTGCGCGCGGTCGAGGAGGCCGAGCGCGAGCGCCAGGCCATCATCATCCACGCCGAGGCCGAGGCGCAGGAGAACCTGGTCAAGGACATCAAGGCGGCCGAGGCCGCTGAGGCCGCCGCCAAGCACAGGGCCGCCGAGGAGCTGACCCTGGCCGAGGCCCGCGAGCAGGCGGCCGAGCTCGACACCCGCGCCAAGGTCAAGCTCGCCGAAGGCGTCCAGGCCGAGGCAGCAGCGGCCGGCCTGGCCGAGGTCCAGGTCCGCGAGCAGGACGCCGAGGTGATCGAGAAGACCGGTCGCGCCGAGGCCGCCGTGATGAAGGAGAAGGCCGCCGTCGAGGCCGAGGCCGTCCGCGAGAAGCTCAAGGCCGAGGCCGAGGGCCTGAACGACAAGGCCGGCGCCATGGCCGCCCTTGACCAGGTCAGCCGCGAGCACGAGGAGTACCGCCTGCGGCTGGAGGCCGAGAAGGAGGTCCGCATGGCCGGGATCGACGTGCACCGCCAGGTCGCCGAAGCCCAGGCCACGGTGCTGGCCACCGGCCTGGAGAAGGCCGACATCAACATCGTCGGCGGCGACGGCATGTTCTTCGATCGGATGGTCAACTCCATCGGCATGGGCAAGGCCGTCGACGGGTTCGTGCAGAACTCCGACGTGGCGCAGTCGCTGGGCGGCGCGTGGCTCGACGGTTCGTCCGACTTCAGCAAGGACATGTCCCGGCTGCTCGGCTCCGTCGGCACCGAGGACGTCAAGAACCTCACCATCTCCGCGCTGCTCATGAAGCTCATCCAGGCGGGCGGCCCCGACGAGGGCCGGCTGCGCGAACTGCTGGGCACCGCGCGGGACCTCGGCGTCGCCGAGGCGCCCCTGGCCGCCCTCAACGGCACGAAGCAGTGAGGTAAGCGGTGACCGATGTGGTGAACGAGGAGTCCGCCGCCACGGCGGGCTCCTCCGCCCCCGAAGCGAACGCGACCGAACGAGCGGAAGCGTCGACGCCGAACGGCCGAAGGCCCCGCAGCGTCGGCGGTGCAGCAAGTGAGGAGCGTGAGCGCGCAGACGGCACTGACGCGAACGACGCCCCCACGACCCACCCGCCCGCGCCCGAGGCCCCCGACGGCCTCGACGCCGGCACCTACGAGGTGCTGCGCTCCCGACTCGCCGAGCACGCGGGCGAACTCGCCCGGCGGGCCGAAGAGCTCAACACCCGCCGCCTGGAGGTGTTCGGCGGCAGTGAGCTGGAGCTGCTCGGCACCGAGCGCATCCGCACCGAGCACAACTGCGTGCCGCGCGACATCGTGTCCGTCGGCGGGCACATGCTGTTCGGCTACAACGTCTTCATCGGGCTGAAGACCGAGACCCGGGTCGACGACGTGTTCGCGCTGCACCGGTTTGAGCGCGCGGGCGACACCACCGCGTTCGGGTTCGACCCCGCCGCGGACGACACCCTGCCGGAACTGCTGCGCGACCCGCGCTTCGAGCGCGACTTCGGCGAGCTGTACCGCTACTACCGCGAGACCCGGCTGCTCCAGCTGCGGCACGTGGAGGGCAAGCTCCTCGCCGTCTTCCAGACCGGCCCGCGCACCGCGGACGTCAAGGTGCTGCGCTGGAGCGTCAGCTCCCGCGGCGAGGTCTCCTACCTCGACGCCCGGGGCGAGCGCGACCACGTCTTCCCGCCCTCGCACGACTTCGCGTGGACCGAGACCACCCGCGACGACCACGTCCTGGGGCGCCACCCGCACATCTCCATCCTCGACCAGCTCTTCGTCGAGACGGTCGGCGGCGACCTGACCATCAAGATCGAGAACAACACCGAGTCCGGGCAGGGCATCTACAGCGAGCCGGTGGCCGAGCCGCTGCAGAGCCTGGCCGACGCCCAGGTGCACTACGCGCGGGTCGGCGCGCTCATCCTGCTGCGGATCCTCCCCTACAACGAGGCCGAGTGGCGCCACCTCGTCTTCAACACCCGCACCAAGGACGTCCTCCGGCTCGACGGCATCGGGCAGGCCTGCCAGCGCCTCCCCGAGGACCAGGGGATCATCTTCCCCGGCGGCTACTACCTGGCCACCGGCACGGCCAAGACCTTCGACACCGACGTCACCGGCCTGGAGTTCGAGCGCGTCATCCGCTCTCCCAACGGCGAGGACGTGCTCTACGGGTTCCACTCCCGTCACGACGGGCGCACCCTCCTGCTGCCCTACAACGTGATCCGCAAGGAAGTCGCCACCCCGATCGTCTGCCACGGCTACTCGCTGTTCGACGACGGCACACTCGTGGTGTTCCGCGACGGCGGCGGCGAGCCGACCCGGGTGCACCCCATGCAGGTGTGGCAGACCCCCTACGTCTCCGACGTGTATGCCGCCGCGCAGCCGGTGGGCACCGGCCCGCTGGAGCGGATCGGCAACGCCGAGCTGGTGCGCGGCATCTCCGACTGCCTGTCGGTGACCCGGATGGTCGCCGAGATGTCGCCGTCGACCGAGGTGTTCGAAGCGCTCATCGCCACCTGCCGCAGCGTGTTCGACCACTACCACTGGCTCGGCGACACCGAGCTGGGCGGGCTGCACGACCCGGTGTCGCAGGTGCGCGCCACCGCCGAGCAGGTGCTCGACGAGTTCGAGAAGGTGCGGGCGCTCACCGACCAGGCCGCCGCGGCACTGGACGAGGCGGCGCGCGCCATCGCCTCCCTGCTCCGGCGGTCGCGCGGCGAGACGCCCCGGTCCGCCGACGCGTGGGTGGAGCTCCTCACCGAGCTGCGCCGCTCCCAGGGCCACCTGGTGACGCTGCGCGAGATGCGCTACATCGACACCGGCCGCATCGACACGCTCGACGGCGACCTGAGGGACGAGCTCACCTCCGTCGGGCGTCGCGCCGTGGCGTTCCTGGCGGGCGACAACGCCTTCGCGGGGTACCACGAGGAGGTCGACCGCCTGGTCGCCGAGGCCGAGTCCATCGCCACGGTGGCCGACGCGGCGCCCGTGGGCGAGCGGCTCGCCGCGCAGAGCGAGGGGCTGGAGGTCGTCACCGAGGTCGTCAGCACGCTCGACATCGCCGACACCCAGGCGCGGACTCGCATCCTGGAACGCGTCGGCGAGGTCCTCGGCGGCATCAACCGGGCCCGCGCCACCCTGGAAGCGCGCCGCAAACAGCTGCTGGAGACCGAGGGCCGGGCCGAGTTCGCGGCCGAGTTCGCCCTGCTCGGGCAGGCCATCACGGGAGCGCTGGCCGCCGCCGACACCCCGGACCGCTGCGACGAGCAGCTGGGGCGGCTCATGCTGCAGTTGGAGAACCTGGAGTCGCGCTTCGGCGAGTTCGACGACTTCCTCGACGAGCTGAGCGCCAAGCGCGAGGACGTCTACGAGGCGTTCTCCACCCGCAAGCAGGCGCTGCTGGACGAGCGCGCCCGGCGGGCCGACCGGCTGGTGGAGTCCGGCGACCGGATCCTGGGCAGCGTCCAGCGCCGGGTCGTCTCGCTGGACTCGCTCGACGATGTCAACACCTACTTCGCCTCCGACCCGATGGTGGCGCGGCTGCGCTCCACCATCGAGCAGCTGCGCGGCCTGGGCGACCAGGTCCGCGCCGAGGAGCTGGAGGGCCGGGTCAAGGCGGCCCGCCAGGAGGCCGGGCGGGCCCTGCGCGACCGGCTCGACCTGTTCGACGGCGGCGGCGAGAGCCTGCGCCTGGGGCGGCACCGCTTCGCGGTGAACACCCAGCCGATCGACCTCACCCTCGTCCCGCACGACGGCCGCATGGCGGTCAGCATCACCGGGACCGACTTCCGCGCACCCGTGCTCGACGCGGGGTTCCAGGCGACGCGCCGGTTCTGGGACCGGCTGGTCGTCTCGGAGTCCGCTGAGGTGTACCGGGCGGAGTACCTGGCCACGTCCATCCTGGCCATGGCCGAGGCGGGCGCGGAGGGGCTGAGCCTCGACACGCTGCGCGCCGCCGCGGCCGCGGCCGCGAGCGAGGGCGAGGGCGAGGGCGACGGCGCCGCGCACGGCCTCCTCGCCCTGGTCCGCCGGGTGGCGGAGTCCCGCTACAACGAGGGCTACGAGCGGGGCGTCCACGACCACGACGCCGCCCGGATCCTCGATGTCCTGCTGCGCCTGCGCACCGACGCCGGGCTGCTGCGCTACCCGTCCGCGGCGCGGTCGGCCGCCCAGCTGTTCTGGGCGTTCGGCGCCGGGAAGGAGCAGCGGTCGGCGTGGCGGACGCGGGCGTCGTCGCTGGCGCGCGCCCGCGAGGTCTTCGGGGTGCGCGATTCCGCGGCGATCGCGGGGCTGCGCGCCGAGCTGGCGGAGGCCATCGCGTCCTTCCTCGCCTCCTCCCACCTGGACATCGACGCCGGGGTAGCGGAGCTCGCCGGGGAGTACCTGTTCGAGGAGGTGGCGTCGGCGCCCGACGGATTCGTCACCAGCGCGGGCGCCCGCACGCTGCTGGACCGGTTCCGCCGCGCGCTCGGCGGCGCGCGTTCCGCGTCCGGTCCGTCGTTCGAGGACGACCTGCGCGCGCTGGGCGACGACCTCGCCGCCCGGCACCAGCTGGTCACGGCCTGGCTGCGGGCGTATGCAGAGGCGAACGCCGCCGCGTCCGCGACCGCCACCGCGTCCACGGCCGACGGGAAGGCCGACGCCGCCACCGTCGAGGCCGACCTGGCCGAAGCGGTCGCCGTCGAGCTGTGCGGCGCGGACCTGCCCCGGTACGACTCCGCGGCGGCGATGTCGGCGACCGTGACGGGGCTGCTCGGGACACACCCGCGCGTCGCCGATCGGACCCTGTCGTTCCGGCTCGACGAGCTGCTGGCCCGCACCCGCCGTTTCCGCGTCGAGGAGGTGCCCGCCTTCTGGGACTACCAGCGGCAGCGCAACGAACTGATCGAGCACGAGCGGCGGCGCCTGCGGCTGGACGAGTACAGGCCCAAGGTGATGAGCACGTTCGTGCGCAACCGGCTGCTGGACGAGGCCTACCTGCCGCTCATCGGCGACAACCTCGCCAAGCAGCTGGGCGCCGCGGGCGATGGCAAGCGCACCGACCAGAGCGGTCTGCTCCTGCTCATCTCCCCTCCGGGCTACGGCAAGACCACGCTGATGGAGTACGTGGCGAGTCGGCTGGGCCTGGTGTTCGTCAAGGTCAACGGGCCGGCGCTGGGGCACGCGGTCACCTCGCTGGACCCGGACGACGCGCCGGACGCCACCGCCCGCCAGGAGGTCGAGAAGATCTCGTTCGCCCTGGAGATGGGCAACAACGTGCTGCTCTACCTGGACGACATCCAGCACACCAACCCCGAGCTGCTGCAGAAGTTCATCTCGCTGTGCGATGGTCAGCGGCGGATGGAGGGCGTCTGGGGCGGGCAGACCCGCACCTACGACATGCGCGGCAAGCGGTTCGCGGTGTGCATGTCCGGCAACCCCTACACCGAGCAGGGGCAGCGGTTCCGCGTCCCGGACATGCTGGCCAACCGCGCGGATGTGTACAACCTCGGCGATGTGATGTCGGGCAAGGACGAGCTGTTCGCGCTGAGCTACATCGAGAACGCGCTGACCTCGAACCCGACCCTGGCACCGCTGTCCACGCGGGACCGGGGCGACATCGAGCTGCTGGTGCGGCTGGCCGGGGGCGACGAGTCAGTGCGGGCCGACCAGCTGGCCCACCCCTACTCGCCGGTGGAACTGGAGCAGATCCTGTCGGTGCTGCGCAAGCTGCTGCGGGCGCGGCAGGTGGTGCTGGCCAACAACCAGGCCTACATCGCCTCGGCGGCCCAGGCCGAGGAGTCGCGCACCGAGCCGCCGTTCCGCCTGCAGGGGTCGTACCGGAACATGAACCGGCTGGCGGAGAAGATCGTTCCGGTGATGAACGACGCCGAGCTGGAGGCGGTGATCGACGACCACTACCTGGGGGAGGCGCAGACACTGACCTCGGGTGCGGAGGCCAACCTGCTCAAGCTGGCCGAGCTGCGCGGGACGATGACGCCCGAGCAGGAGCGCCGCTGGGCCGAGGTGAAGGCGGGCTTCCAGCGCGGGCGGGCCCTGGGCGGAGCCGAGGACGACCCGATGACGCGGGCGGTGGGCGCCGTCGGCCTGCTGGCCGACCGTGTCGGGGCGGTGGAGGCCGCTATCGAGAAGGCGGCGGAGCGGTTCCACCGCTAGGAGACCGCCCGCGCGAACACATGACGGGAATCACCCCGATTCCACGACCGGGGCGCCGGCCGGGCTTCCGGCCGGCGCCCCGTGGCGTATCCGGCGCAAGCCCCTGCGGGAGCGGCGATTCCGACAGTTGGGACAGCCCCTGGCAAAGCACTACTACTGGGTAGTAACATGTCATTGTTACTAGCCAGTAGAGGACTGCGCCGACAGCGGCCACGACACAGCGGAGCGCGCGCCATGACGCATTACAAGAGCAACCTCCGTGACCTCGAGTTCAACCTCTTTGAGGTATTCAAGCGCCAGGACGTGCTGGGGAAAGGCCCGTTCGAGGAGCTGGACGAGGACACGGCCCGCACCATCCTTGACGAGGTCAACCGGCTCGCCACCGGCGTCGTGGCCGAGTCGTTCGAGGACGCCGACCGCAACCCCCCGGTATTCGACCCCAAGACCAGCACGGTCGCCATCCCCGAGAGCCTGAAGAAGTCCTACCAGGCCTACATGGACGCCGGTTGGTACAACCTGGACCTCCCCCAGGAGCTCGGCGGCCTCGGCGCGCCCCGCTCCCTCGTGTGGGCCGCCTCCGAGCTCGTGTTGGGCGCTAACCCCTCCGTCCACATGTACTCGGCCGGTCCGGGCTTCGCCAACATCCTCTGGCAGGAGGGCAACGAAGCGCAGAAGAAGTTCGCCCTGCAGGCCATTGAGCGCGGCTGGGGCGCCACCATGGTGCTCACCGAGCCCGACGCCGGGTCGGACGTCGGCGCCGGCCGCACCAAGGCCACCGACCAGGGCGACGGCACCTGGCACATCGAGGGTGTGAAGCGCTTCATCACCTCGGCCGAGCAGGACATGACCGAGAACATCTTCCACCTGGTCTTGGCGCGACCCGAGGGCGCCCAGCCCGGGACGAAGGGCCTCTCCCTCTTCCTCGTGCCGAAGTTCCTGGTCAACGAGGACGGCTCGCTCGGCGAGCGCAACGGCGCCTACGTGACCAACGTCGAGCACAAGATGGGCCTGAAGGCGTCCACCACCTGTGAGCTGACCTTCGGCGCCAAGCACCCCGCCGTCGGCTACCTCGTCGGCGACAAGCACGACGGCATCCGGCAGATGTTCCTCATTATCGAGTACGCCCGGATGATGGTCGGCACGAAGGCGATCGCCACGCTGTCCACCGGCTACCTCAACGCCCTTGAGTACGCCAAGGAGCGCAAGCAGGGCGCCGACCTCACCCAGATGACGGACAAGACCGCGCCCCGGGTGACCATCACCCATCACCCCGACGTGCGGCGCAGCCTGATGACGCAGAAGGCCTACACCGAGGCACTGCGCGCGCTGGTCATGTACACCGCCACCCAGCAGGACGCGATCCAGATCGCCCAGCACACGGGCGAGGACCACAGCCAGCTGGAGGCCTACAACGACCTGCTGCTGCCCATCGTCAAGGGTGTGGGCTCCGAGCGGTCCTACGCCCTGCTCTCCGAGTCGCTGCAGACCCTGGGCGGCTCCGGGTACCTGCAGGAGTACCCGATCGAGCAGTACATCCGCGACGCCAAGATCGACACCCTCTACGAGGGCACCACGGCCATCCAGGCGCAGGACTTCTTCTTCCGCAAGATCGTGAAGAACAACGGTCAGGCGTTCGGCGCGCTGATGGGCGAGATCAAGGCCTTCGCCGGCAGCGACAACGGCAACGGCCGACTCAAGGAGGAGCGCGCCCTCCTCGCCGAGGCCGCCGCGGACGTCGAGAAGATCGTCGAGATCATGATCGGCGACGCCATGCGCTCCGCCGAGGAGACCCGCGAGCTCTACAAGGTCGGCCTCAACGCCACCCGCCTCCTCATGGGCTTCGGCGACGTGGTGCTGGGCTGGCTGCTGCTCCGCCAGGCCGCGATCGCGCTGGAGAAGCTCGACGGGGCCGAGGGGAGCGACAAGGACTTCTACACCGGCAAGATCGCCGCCGCGCGCTTCTTCGCTGACCAGGTCCTGCCGCGCCTGTCCGCCGAGCGCAAGATCGCCGAGAACACCACGCTCGACCTCATGGACGTCCCCGAATCGGCGTTCTAACACGTCGGTCCGGGTGACACGCGGGACCGAGTCCCGCCACAGCGGGTGAGGGAAGTACCCCCCTCACCCGCTTTTGTTCGTCCCGCGCGCCGGTGGGGCCGACAGCCCGCCTCCACCGCCGCCCCTCCGGGCGAAGCTGAGACGCGACGGGTGGACCGGGGACGTGTCGCGGAGGCACCGCATGGGTAGCGGTACGGCCGTCATCCTCGGAGTTGACGGCGCGATGACGGCGTTCGGCGCCGCCGTGCCGGACCTCGGCACCATCGGTATCGCCCCGGTGGCGTGCGCAGGGGCGACCTGCGTCCTGACGCCGCTCCTTCTGGTCCCGCGCCGCGCGGCCGGTCGCTCCACCCTCCGGCCGCCCCGATGACGGCCTCACAGCGCCGCCGCGTGCGGTCAGGCCGAGCGCGGGTAGCGCCGGAGCAGTGCGGCGAACACGGCGGTACCGAGCACCGTGGTCACGGTGACCGGCACGAACGCCGCCTGGAAACCGGCACCGGACTCCAGGATCATCCCGGCGAGCAGCACGGTCACCACCACGGCGGTGAACCCGGACATGTTCACCAGGCTCGACGCCACGCCCGTGCGCTGCGCGGGGATGCCGTCGCGGGCGAAGTCGAAGGAGATCGGCGCCGCCATCGCCATGGCCGCGCACGCGATGGTGAAGTGCGCGATGACCAGCGGAACGGGCGGTCCGCCCGGCCACGCGACAATCGCGATCCAGCCCACGCTGAGCACCGTCCCCAGCCCCACGCCGAACACGGCGCGGATCCGGGGGAAGCGGCCGACGAACGCGCCCAGCACCGGCGAGACCCACAGCGTGGCGACCCCCAGGACGGTCAGCACGAGTCCGGCGGCCGCCGGGGCCATGCCCAGCCCCTCGACCAGGAACGGGTAGCCCCACAGCGCCGCGAGCATCGTGTAAGGCGCCTGCAGCACCACATGGCTGGCCATGCCCACCCGCGGACCGCGCGCCCGCAGCGCCTCCCTGAGGCTCGCCCCAACCGAGACAGGCGCCTGCCGACGGTCCGACGCGCGCACGCCCTCGGGGCGGTCGCGGACCACCAGGAGCACCAGCAGCATCATCACGGCGGTCACCGCGCCCGTGGCCAGGAAGGCGGGCGTCCAGCCGAGCTGGTGAAGCGCCGCCGAGAGGGGGACCACGCTGGCCACCTGGCCGAGGCCGCCGATCGTCCCGGTGAACGCGCTGACCAGGGCGTACTGCCGGCGAGGGAACCACAGCGCACCGAGCCGGATGACGTTGAGGAAGGTCACCGCGTCACCGAGGCCGATGAGCACCCGGGCGGTGATCGCCACCTCGATACTCGGAGCGAGGGCGAACATGGCGACGCCCGCCGCCATCGCCGCCAGACCGATCAGCAGCGTCTTTCGCGGCCCGAGCCGGTCGGCCAGCACTCCGGTGGGCACCTGGAGCGCCACGTAGACGATCAGCTGCACGACGGGGAGCACCGACAGCAGCGCCGGACCGACGTGGAAGCGCTCCTGGGCCTGGAGCGCCGCCACGCCCAGCCCGTTGCGGTGGAACATCGCCAGGAAGTAGACGCCGACGGCGACGCCCCACACCAGCCAGGCGCGGGCCCCTCCCGGAGGTTCGGTCCCGGCCCGCCCCGCACCGTGGCCGCCGCCGATCAGCTCAGCGGATGTCCCGTCAGAGGATGACTGGTCGCACGCCCGTTCCCGGGCGTCGACGCTCACCGGCGCGCCCCGAGCATCGCCCCGGCGGCGTCCATGTGCACCCGGACGGCCTCACGCGCCGCCGCGGCGTCGCCGTCGCGGAGGGCGTCCATGATGGCGGCGTGCTCGTCGATGTTGGCGCGCAGCCGCTCGACGGTGCGCGCGCCCTCCTCCATCATGCGCAGCTGCCGGTCGCGCAGGGTCTCATAGAGGTCGATGAGGACCTGGTTCCCGGCGGCCCGGATGATGGCGCGGTGGAATTCGCGGTCGGCGACGACGAAGGCGCGCTTGTCGGTGGCGACGTGCGCGCGCATCACGTCGAGGTAGGAGCCGAGGGCGTCCACCAGCGCGGTGCGCTCGGCCTCGCCCAGGCCCGCCGCGCATTCGGCCGTGAAGCCCTCGACGAGGCGGCGGGTCTCGATGACGTCGTCGATCTCCTGCTGGGAGACGGGGACGATGAGCGCTCCACGCTTGGGGAAGAGCCGGACCAGCCCTTCGGCCTGGAGCCGGAGCAGCGCCTCGCGGACCGGCGTGCGGGAGACCCCGACCCCGGCCGCGATGTCCCCCTCGCTGACCAGGTCGCCGCCCCCGTAGCGGCGGGTGAGGATGGCGTCCTTCGTGTACTCGTATGCGCGATCTGTCGCGGAGGGCGTTGTATTCATGTTGTATCTAAGCTACCGGCACATAGCGCGTTTCCCCAGGCCAAAGCGGCAACAGTGAGGAGAGCCACGCCGACTCGGCCGGACCCGCCACGGGGCGCTCCGCCGTTCCGCCCGCCGGTCGGCGAAAACATCGTTCAAAACGACGGACAGGACTTGCCCAACCACCCCGGAATGCCGGGAGACGGCCCGGCGCGGGTGCCACCATGGCGCCATCGACGGGCACGCCACCGGCCGCCCGACCGGGTTCTTCTCCGCGGAAGAGGGATTGCCGTTGCACGCGCTGCGCACCCCGATGCCATCGCCGCCCACGAAGGGGACGTGGCGGACGATCCTCGTCAGCGGTGTGGCGCTGTGGGTCGCGACGGTGGTGGTCACCTTCCTGACAGGGAACACCAACCTGCTGCCCACCATCGTGCTGCTGGGCAGCTTCCTGGTGCCCGTGACCTTCGTCGTCTGGGCCTACGAGCACCACCACGGCGGAAACGTCACCGTGGAGACGCTGTTCTCCGCCTTCGTTGTCGGCGGGATCCTGGGGGTGCTGGGCGCCTCCGTGCTGGAGAGCTACCTCCTGCACCCGTCTCCCCTGGTGTACCTCGGCGTCGGCGCCATCGAGGAGTTCGTGAAGCTGCTCGCGCTGCTCTTCGTGGCCCGTGACCTGACGCACCGGAGGCGGCGTGACGGGATCGTGCTCGGCGCGACTGTCGGACTCGGCTTCGCGGCGTTCGAGAGCGCGGGCTACGCGCTCAACTCGCTGGTGACCGCGCAGGGGCTGGATTTGGTCGCGCTCGTGCAGACCGAGATCCTGCGCAGCCTGCTGGTGCCGGTGGGGCACGGGCTGTGGACGGCCATCCTCGGCGGCGTGCTGTTCGCGGCGTCGTCCGCGGGGCCGACTTGGCGGTTCACCCCCGGCGTCGTCGGCACGTTCGCGGGTGTGGCGGTCCTGCACGCGCTCTGGGACTCCGTGCACGGCATCGCGATCGCGCTGACGCTGATGTTCACCGGGCTGCCGTGGGGGGACCTGATGCTGCAAATCGGCCGACTGCCCGCGCCCACCCAGGCGCAGGCCAATCTGGTCAATCTGCTGGAGTTCGTCGGCCTGCTCGTGGTCGGCGCCATCGGCCTCCTCTGGCTGTGGATAGTGACGATGACCGGGCCCGGCCGAAGGGAGGCGAACAGCGCGACAGCTCCCCCAGGGACCGCCCCACGTCCGGGGCACGGGCATGCCACAGGGCCGGCGCGCCCGGCTCCCACCGGGCAGCCTGGCGCCCCCGCCGCACCGGACCACCCCACCGGATCGGAACGGCGGGGCGCCCCCGAGACACCCGAGGAACCCGACGACTGACCGCCGCCGACCACCGGAAGCGGAAGGAGGAGCCGCCATCGGCGCGGCCACCCCTCCTCGTCATGCCTGTATGGGCCGTTCGACCGGCACCCGGTCGCGTGTCAAACGGCGGATTCGCCGCCGTGGCGGGCGACGCGCGCGGCGGACCGACTCCGGCCCGCCGACTCTCACGCAATGCTTGGGTGAAATCACCGCAAGCAACACACCATTATCCTGCGCGTTCACGCCGACACGCGGCGCAAGCACATGCGGTGACACAGCCGACACATCACCAACATTCCCCTTCCCTCCCAAGCACCCGGCGGGCGTCGATCATATATTCGATTCCCTCGTAGTGTGCTGCGAAAACAAACTCTATAACAATACGGCCAAGCGACTCCAAGTGTGACATGGGCAACATTTTGCGGGGTCGACCCCTGGGGGCCGGTTCCTGCTACTATCCGGATCGCGAAGGATAACTAGCAGGTAACAGCCCCTTCTGTTATTTGTTGCCTTTGTGGAGATCACAGGTCAAACGACCGGCACCGGCTGCCCCTCCCCCTGGATCGCCGGAGCGGGCCCGACCTGGGATCCGGCCGTGGATGTGTGGCCGCATCTCGACAGCGGCACTCCCCACCACGGTTCCCCTAGCTGCAGGAGACGTCGCTTTGAGTCACAGGCGTTTGAACAACCCACGCGTCGCCCGACTGAAATCGTCGCTGGCGAAGCGGGTCAAGCACCGCCCGCGCCATGCCTTTTGCGCCCAGAGGGCGATCTCGGCACTGCGGGATGAACTCGATGCCGTGATGGCCCGGCCGATGTACCGCGCCGGCAGCTCCGACCTCGCTGTCATCTCCGTGATGCGGGGCATCAACGTCTGGTGCCGCGATGGCAAGTTCTTCTGGAACGACGCCATCGGCACAACCGTCGAACACCCCGCCAACGACCCGGCCGGCGCCGCGGCGCTGCTGCGTCCCTTCTCCCTCCGCCGTAGCTTCGAGCACGGCAGGCACCACACACTCTCGGCCGCGTAGAACGCGAGCCGCGCGCAGCGGCCCTCCGCCGCTCCGGCGCCCCTCTTCTCCCCGCCCTGCCGTCGGCGGTGACCGGTCGGCGCACGTGGTTTGCCGTCTCATTCCTCTTCCTCGTCCAGCCGGAGATACCGACGGCTGTAGTCGAGAGCCTCCCTCGCCTGCTCCGCCGCGTACTTCGGACAGCGAACGGCATCCTGATCGATCTCGGCCGCGTCACCGAGCTCCCCAGCGTGCGCGTCGGGGGCGTGCAGCGCCCGCACGAGCGCCATTCGCTTCCGGTCCGGCACCCAGGCCGTCGGGTGCCCCTCGCCGTGCGCGCACGGGGCGGCGAGCGGGGCCGGATCCACCGTCGCCAACGCCTCGCGATAGACGTGGACGGCGGCCGGTGCGACCTGCTCCCAGGCACAGCGCCGCGTGACCGCGCAGACGAGGAGCAGGAGCGGCAACCGCTCCTCGGGCCGCGCGCCCGCGATGAACCGGCGAGCGGCCCACACGGCCGCCGTCCCGGTCGGGTCCTTGGGGTCCCGCCACCGGCCGTCGCCGAGGTCGCGGGTCAGCCGCACGATGTCGGCCCGGCCGTCCCGGTGCAGATAGAGCGCGTCCAGGTGGCCGGTGTCGGGCGCGCGGGTGATGCGCGTGATGGCGCGCCGCAGGTCGTCGAGGATTTCCCGGGCGAGCCCGGCCAGAAAACCAGGACAGAGCCACCCGTCGCGCGGCCCCGCGTTCAGGACCTCCATGTCCTCGATCTCCTCGTCCCACCGATGCTCGTCACCCAGCAGCGGAATCAGGTCCGCCAGCTCCTCGGTGTAGGCACGCGTGGAATCGAGCCCGGGATGCCCGTCGCCCTCGTGGTGGGGGCAGTCCGCCGCGGCGAAGACCTCCGACGCGGCGCGCACCGCGTCGATCATCTGGCGGACGACAGCGGCATGCCGCACGTACCAGTAGGGGTACGTGCGGGTCGCGTACAGCCCGACCGCCAGCGGGGCGGCCTCGTCGCCGGACGCCTGCTCGGCCAGCCGACGGGCGGCCCAGCCGAGGAGCGCGTCGGGGTCGCAGTCGGGGTATCCGCTGACGATGCTCGCGATGTCTTCGGCGAAGGTGTCAGTGTCGAGGGAACCGTCGTTTCGTATGTAGGCGCTGGGGGTAGCGGGGTCCATAGCCTTTTCGATGCCCCGAATCGTCGTCTGGTTCCCCATCGGCACCAGGACCCTTCCGCCCTCGGGGGATTCGGCCGCTCCGCATCGCGTCAGGCGCTGTCCTCACCTCCCGGGAACGGTCCCCCTGACCAGCGCCCCACCCACGGATCGCGCCCCCGCACCGTCGCGGCCGGCTCACTCCGGGGTCGCTGAGACGCCCTCGCCGCGCCCGCTGCCGTCATTACCAACCGGTACGTTCCGGGCCCATGACCCCTCAGCGTCGAACCCTCATCACGACCGCCACCCTCATCGCCGCGACCGCCGTGGCCGTTATCGCTGCCCTGGCGCAAGGAACCCTCGCGTCGCTTCCGGGCATCGCGGGGCTCCTGACCACGGTCGCCATCGCAGCAGCACTCATGTACACGGTCCTCGTCGGCATCACTCCGTCGAAAGCCGCCTTCACCATCTTCATCCTCGGCTGGGCGGTAATCGCCCTCGGCGCGTTCATCGGCGCCAGTGTCGAGACGCACACCCGGGCCCAGCTGTTCTACTCGTCGGTCGGGAACGGTACGGAGTCCACCGACCGTCACAACGGCAGCTACGGCTGGCTCAACTCCCAACAGCTCATCAGGCCGCTGCATGCTGAAAAGAGCTACAGCGTCCAGTACCCGGCGAACGCCACCGGCTCATCGAACCTGTTCAGCTGGTTCTCCCCCTACGGCGCCGACAGCACCTCCACCGTCCTCGGATGGCTCGTCGGAATCGCCGCCGCAGCGACGTACTCCCGAGCCCGCGCGTCAGCGTCGCAGCCCACCGAAGAGAAAGGCGAGTAGACACCGCGACACCGCCGCCCGAGCACGGGCCGAGCCCCGTGCCGCACCCCTCCCATTCGAAGGAACGCCCGGACCCGAGCCCTTGCCCTGGCCGTCGACCGATTGACGCGAGGTCCCTGCTATCGGGCCTCTCCGGCCGCCTCGGCGGGCAGGGGTTCTCCGGTCTCCAGCAAGGTCTTGAGGCCCGACAGCAGCCGCGGCCACCCCTCCCGGACCATCCCGAGCGCGGTGCTGCCCGGTTCGAAGCCGTCGTGGATGACGGTCAGCTTCACCAGCGGCCCGCGCGGCTCGATCTCGAACGTCACCTTTGATCTCGGCTCGGCCGCCAGTTGGGCGAGGGTCTGCTCGTCGACCCCAACGGCCTCGGCCCATTCGGGTGTGAAGGTGTGCCATGTGTAGGACAGTCGGCGGTAGGGATCGGCTTCCAGCACGACCTGCTGCGGGTCGGCGGTCCGCACCCCGAATTCTTCCCAGACCATGGCCGACCCGGCCGCCCAGTCGGTCTCGAACGCCGGTCCCCAGTACTGCCTGGTGAAGGCCGGGTCTGTGAGTGCCTGCCAGAGCCGCTCCGCTGTGGTGTTGATGTAGGTCGTGTAGACGAAATCCGGATGCGTCACGGTGTCCCCCTCCAATGCCGTCTTCAGGTTGGCGAGCGCGACCGCGCGCTCCCGGTCGTACTGGCTGATCCAGCGCTCGGCGATGGCGTTGATGGGCACAGCATTCAGGTAGTGCAGCTTCTCCCGGCCGCGCCGCAGCGTGGTGATCAGGTTGGCCGCCTCCAACACCGCCAAGTGCTTGCTGACCGACTGCCGCGCCATGTCCAGCCCTGCGCACAGCTCCCGCAGGCTCTGCCCGTTCCTGGCGTTCAGGCTGTCCAGCAGTCGCCGGCGGCTCGGGTCAGCCAGCGCCTTGAACACCTCGTCCATCGCGTTCCGCTCCAAATATGCAACCTTTTGGCTGCATGAAAATATAGGCAACCGCAAGGCTGCGTGTCAATCGTGTGGGAGACGCCAGGGACGATCGGCCCTCCGCTCCCGGGCCGCCAACGGCGCACGATGAAGCATGGGGCACGGCGGCTGGAGCAGGCGCCGCCGAGGACGTTCCGCCCCGTACAGCCGCGCTCCTGGCGGTCGACCCCGGGGCCGACCGGCGTTCCGAGGCCCGCGTCGGGAACCCGGTTGCGTTCGACAGCCACTGTGCCGACGCCATCGACAACGCGCGCAGGCCGCAGGAGGCGCGGGACACACTGGCCGAACAGGACGCGACCACCTCCCTGCTCCGGGAGCGCACCCGGTCACCAGAGCCGCGCGGCCGACGCCCACGACCGGCTCACCGACCCCGTCCTTCGCGGCGCCGGGCTGGCCGACGGGGAACAGCGCCTCCTTGAGCGTGCCGCCCTCGTCCCCGCCGTGCTGCTGCTGTTGCGCCTCAGCGGCCGAAGCCGAACAACGGACGCGCGGCGAGTTGCTCGCCGGCCTCGTGGTCACGGCCAGTGCCGCTGGCCCGGCCACGGGCCGGGACAGTTGCGAGGCGACGGTCCTCATGGCGGCCATCAACATGTGGCTGTGACCAGCGCCGTTGGAAGAGTGGGCAGAGGCTTGTGAAGTTCGGGTGGTTCAGGGGTTGATGGCGTGTTCGGCGAACTGGCCGCAGGAGTGGAAACCCAGGCGGCGGTAGACGGGCTCGCCGTCGGCGGACGCCTGCAAGACCGCGATGCGGTGGTCGCGGTCGCGGGCCGTGCGCAGTGCGGCGAGCGTGATGGCGCCGCCGTAGCCGCGTCGGCGGTGGGCGGCCAGAGTGCAGATGTTGTAGATCCCGGCAACCCCGGCGTGATGGAACACTTCGGCCGAACAGACCGGACGGCCCTCCACGTAGCCGACCAGGTAATGGGCCGGGCAGTGTGCGGCCAGTGCCTGCGGGGCAGCCTGGGCGAAGAAGCGGCGGACGGTGTCGGCGGGCGGGGTCCAGTTCGCAGCGAGAACCGTGGCGTAGTCGGCGAGCTGTTCGGACGTGGTCACCGTCTGGATGTCCAGTCCTTGGGCGGCGGGCAGTGGCAGGGTGTCGTCCAGCTCGGCCCACATGGCCGTCTCATGTTCGGACGCTGGCAGACCGGCCGCCATCAGGCGGGCGGTGAGGTCCGGTGGTGTCGAGGCAGGCCCCACCCACCAGGAGAAACGGCGGCCGGTGCAAGCCAGCGTCCGAGCGGTCGCGGTGATACGTGCCGGTGCGGTGGCGGCGGCGAAGCGGGCCGCGGCAACGATATTGAAAGTGTCGTCGTCCAGGCCACTGTCGGCGACCAGGAGGTCACCCGTCTCTGTGACGGCCGCACCGGTCATGCTCCGATGCAGGTGACAGGCATGTTCCGCCAGGTTCCGCTCCATCCTGTCCATCAAGTCGGCTTCATTCAGGAAATGGGCATTCATGGCGATTGATCCCAGCATGATTGGGCGAAGGTTGCACGTGATTTTGGGTCGTCCGCCGTGGGTGTCGCGCTGGCGACCAGCACATTCGATACACGCTCTAGGACCGGCGGCGAGGCACAGAGCCGGGCACACCCCGGAGGCCTGCTTCGCCGCCGCGCGCAGCCCGCCCCCACGCGCGAGGCCCTTCACGTCCCCGTCCACACGTCGCCCCACACCGGGAGCGCGTCGCCGCTCAGCTCAGCGATGCCTGGAATGACCCGGACAGGTCACCGGAGATTTAGTTCGCGCTGCGACTGCCCTGGGCAACAACCGCCCAATAACAGGGGTTCGGATTGATGATCAGCGGCCACGCCGCCGCGCCCGCAGCCGGCCGGCGCGACGCGGCTCATCGGCGGGGACCGGCGGGGGCGCGCTCGTACAGGGTGAGAAAGTGGTGGCGCGTGCAGTCCAGCAGTTCCGGGCCGGTGGGCTCGGCTCCGAAGATGTGGCGTGCGGCGCGGACGCCCTCGTCATCGTCGGGTTCGAGAACCCCGACCCAGCACGGGGGCTTCGAAGTGGACGGTGCATCGTGCTCCCACGGCGACCCCCAGGTACGCGTGATGACGGACCTGACGCATCAGGTTTCCGGCGCGGGCCGGGCATCAAGCCATGGCAGAGGGGAAAAGGCCGCCCGGACTACCACCGGGCTGTGAGGTTCGTGCGACCGGCCGTGGAGCGCTATCCGGAGGGTGGCGGCGCGTCAGCTTCTTTTCACCCCGCATGACGTCCCAGCGCAGAGCCCCGGGACAGCACGCTGACGATCACCCGCTGGACTTCTTCTCCGAGCTGCTCTCACTCTTGGAGTCGGAGCCGGTGTCGGCACCCGTGTCCGCGTCCTCGTCGGCCGCCTCTTCCTCTTTCTGCTTCTCCTCTTCCTTCTTCTTCTCTTCTTCTTCCTTGCGCTTCCGCTCGGCTTCGGCTTCGGCACGTGCGCCCGCGCGGTTGGTGCAGACCTCCGGGGCCGCGGCGGACCGGCCGTCGACGGCGACGACGGTGAAGCAGTACTCGGCCACCGTGTCATCCGTGGTCACCTGGGCGACCGTCACTCCCGCACCGGTGCGGACCAGCGTCTTCGGGTCCTCGTAGGTGGCGCCGCCGACCACGAAGTAGCTCGCCTTGCCACCGGACTTGTCCGTCCACTGCACCTGGACACTGCTCAGGTTGTCCTGCACGGAGACATTCGACGGGGCAGCGACCTCCGGGAGGGGTTCGGACTTCTTCTCCGTAGTAGCGGAGCCGCCGTCTCCCTTCTCTCCCTCCGTGTCTTCCTTGCCCTCGCGGTCCTCCTGCTCCTCCTTGCCCTGGCCACTGTCGCCGCCCGGCAGCAACTCCGCCGCCTGGGCGTTGGAGGTGCTGAGGCCGGGACCGGGGCGCGTCACCGACAGGCCGCCCGCGGCACCCGTGATCACGATGATGGAAGCGGCCGCGGCGACGATGTGCAGGTGGCGACGCCAACGCGGTGGCTGGACCGGGCCGGGGTCGGAGAAGTCCGGCACGTCCTCACCACCGGCCCGGTCGGCCGGGGCAGCACCGCTCGACCCGGTGCCGGGGAGGCCCGGCAACGGCGGTGCATCGGCCGAACCCCTCCAGCCCTCCAAGCGGGACCACGCGTGCTCGGCGACAAGCTCCGCGCTCGCTTCCCCGCGGATGCGCTCCAGCAGGTTATGGACACCGGTGTTCTCGGCCAAGTGGGAGGACTTGGCGGGCCGGGAGGTCGGGCCGGGCGCGGGTGGCCTCGGCAGGGAACCGCCGGGGGGTGCCGTAGGAGCGGGATCGGGGGGCGTGGGCTGAACCGGCTCCGGGGCGGCAGGTCGAACAGGCGGCCCGGCGGCGTGCCGCGGCTCGCGCACCTGCTCCCCCGGGCCGGCGTCGATCGGGCGCGGTGGCGCCCCCGGCGGAGCCTCCGGAGCCGGGTGCGGGTTCCGCGTCGCCTGGTCCTGCGGCTGGGAAGGCTGCGGGTACGGATGCTGGGGCGCGGCCGGTGGGGCGGCGGGTGGAGCGGCTGCGCCCTGCGGGCCGGGTGGAGGTGCCACAGGCGGCTGTGGCGCCACCGGCGCCTGCGGGCCAGACGCATGGGGCGCGGACGGGGCGGGCCCCGTTCCAGCGTGCGGCCCGGATGGCTGCGACGCCGCAGGCGCCGGGGTCGGCGCCTGCGGCGTTGCAGGAGGCATGGGTGACGGCGGCGTCATCGGAGCCTGGGGCCCCGACGGCGGCACCGCCCCCTGTGATGGTGCGGCCGGGGCCTGGGGGGCCGAGGGCTGAGGAGCGGGGCGCGCCGAGGCGTGCTGCTGGGGCGGCGTCTGTGGCCCGGTCGGTCTCCCCGATGATCCTGCCGCTTCGGGCCGCGGAGCCGTCGGCTGTGGTGACTCGGGGGGCGGTGTCTGCGGTGTCCGCCCCGGCGCGTGGGACGGAGTCGGGCCGCTGGGAGCAGTCGGCGGAGCCGGTGCGGAGGATGCGGAGGAACCCGTGGAGGCGGAAGGCGCGGGTGCCGACGGTGCAGCGGCGTGCGCCGCGTCGGGACGCTCGGTCCACGTCCGCTCAAGCTCGACCGCGAACTCGCTCGGTGTCGCGTAGCGTTCGGCCGGGTCCTTGGCCAGGGCCCGGAGCAGGACGTTGTTCAGCCGCCACGGGACATCGCGGCGCCGCACCGGCGCCGGAGGGGTCTTCAGGGCGTTGGCCGCGTACTCCTGCGGCCCGAGGAACGCGGCGTTGTCGCCGCTGAAGGGGGCGTGCCCGGCGAGGAGCGTCCACAGCACCGACGCCAGCTCATAGATATCGGACGCGGGTGACGTGTCCATCCCGCGCAGGACCTCGGGCGGTGCGTGGTACACGAGTTCGGAGCTGGTGCGCAGCTTCGGCGGCGGGGCGCCGATCTCGGCGGTCGACCCGAAGTCGGTCAGTACAGCGGAGCTGGACGCGCGCAGGATGTTGCTGGGAACGATCTCGTTGTGCAGCAGGCCGCGACTGTGCATGACGGAGAGCGCACCGGCCACGGCACGCCCGACGCGCACGACCTCCCGAGGGTGGACCGGCCCGCTCCGCTCCAGGATGTCGGTGTAGGAGCCGTCAGGGTAGAAGGGCATGACCTTGACGGACTCGCCGGACGCGGTGCGGGCCACGTCAAGCAGCGGCACAACCCCCTGGGCGGTACCGAGATCTCGAACGCGGAGAATCTCGTCGAAGCCCGCGGCGTTGTTCATGACCTTCAGCGCGACCGGGGCATCGACGCGCGCGCTGATGGCCCGGTACACCTGGGACTCGCGGCCTCGGTAGGCCAGCGCCAGGGAGTGGAACCCATCCACGCGCACAGTGGAGCGCTCCCCACCCGACATTTACGTGCTCTCTTTCCTCATTCGCCTGCAACCCTCACACGCCACACCACCATGGCATCTTCCGGGACCATCCGATGAGAAAACGGCGGCCGGATCCGGCCGCCGCCCTCATCGGTCCGTCTCCGCCCGTCGCACACACACCGACCTACCGCTACTTCCCGCCCGCGCCCGACTGCCCGGCGGGGTTCTGCTGCTGGGAGACCGACCCCGGATTGCGGGCGCTCTCCCGCTCCTTGTTGATCTCCTGCTGCTTGTGGAAGGCGGAGGCCACGGAGATGCCGCCGCAGATGATCGCGACCAGGATGACACCGCCGATCACCGCGGGCCAGACACGCTGCCGCCGCCGCCAGTAGCGGCTGGAGCCGTACAGCAGCGCGGCGCGCAGCTGACGCCGACGCAACGCGTCGGCCTGTAGCACGTACTGCTCGGCGTTGGGCGTGAACTGGAACGCCTCCGGAACCATGTCATTGGGGTTCCCGGGGGCGGCCGGCGCGGATGAAGGGGACGACGCTGAGTGGGACACAGGAGAAGACCGTCGTGTAGGGCCGAGAGCGGCTAGAACAGACCGTTCAGGTAGTTGGACAGCTTGCGGTAGTTGTTCGCCGCACCGTCGGTTGCGTCAATGACCTTAGCGAACGCGCTGTTGACCTGGTTGAAGTGGCTGTCGAACTCCTGAGCCTTGGCCTGGAACTCGGGGCTACCGGAGCCCTCCCACTTGTCGACCGTGCTGGAGGACTGCGTCTTGATCTGCTCCATGATCCCTTGGAACCGCTGCAGGTACCCCTGCTGTTCTTCCGCGAGATTCTGCAGGCCGCCGACGTTGCCGTAGACCTCAAAAGACATGACGTTTTCCTACTCGTGAGTGGGGTCCCTGTACCAGGGAGGGGGACAGAAGTTAGGGGCGCGAGCTCACCCGCAGGACCGAACCGTCCCGGCGGCTCTTAGCCCTACTGGCTGCCTTAGCCGTTGACCGGACGCGAGAGACCGCCGAGCTGGTTGCCCGCGCTGCCGAAGTCGTCACCGGCCTGGGTGTCGGTGGTGTTGATCTGCTTCTGGCCCTCGTTCAACTTGATGCCGTTGTTCGAGCACCAGGTCATCAGCTCGTCGAACCGCTGCGTCAGCTCCCCCCGCGCCTGCCGGAACTTGTGCAGCGCGTTGCCCTGGAGCGACTGGCTGTCCTTGTCCATGTCCTCGATTAGCCGCCCAAGCTGCTGCCACAGCCCCTCAGACGACTCCCCGAGGCCTTCACCCCCCTTCGAGAGCGCATCTGCCTGAGTCAAACCAACGTGTTCACTCATGTGCATCCCTTCGGAATGAGAATCAAGACTGGGGGAAGCGCGGGGGCTGGCCCCGCGCGCGCTCACCAAGGCCCAGGCGGGCCAACGCCGACGGCACACCGCCACATACCCCCTGGACCACGCCCACAGCGACATTAATGGCCCCTGTGACACCGGTCAACGAGGGACACCACACGCAACGCAGACTTCATGAGCAGTATGCCGCCTGATTGTGGTAAACGTACTAGCTACTTCAATCAGCAAGACATCACCCAGAGTGACCACGGTGCGGATCACGCCTGCCCCTCCCTACCTTCACCTGTGACAGGAGTCCCATGGCCGAAGGACCGGCCGGAAACCCGGAACCAGCCAAACAAAAGGGCAAACAGACAGTAGAAATTTCCGAGCAATTTAAGGATATCGAACAAATTTTCAAAAAAGCATGTGAAAATGCAAAAGATGCTTCTGGGAAACAGGCTGTTGGTGATGGCTACTCACTCTTCCGCGGTGACGCTATCGGGGTCATGATGAAGGTTGCCGAGCACGGAAAGCAGATGGGCGGAAACATCCAAGTCGCAGGAGGCGCCCTCGGAGCAACTGATGATGAAAATGCTCATAATTTCCAACGTTCCGGCGACGCATTCTTGAAGCGCAACCCGAACGTCGATCTGTAGAGGAGCCCTCCATGGGAAGATTTTTCCGCGATAACTACGACGACGACACAATCCGAGTCGACGACCTGAAAGACGCTTCGAAGCAGTTCACTAACATTGTCCAGAAAATGACGGGACACGGGGGAGATGTAAGAAGTGCCATAACACAAAGCGCCTCCGAGTTCTCAGAACTTGTCGCGGATGACATCAAGACACAAGGGCAATATGACGAGCAGAAGTGGAGAGACGCCTCTGCGAACTGCATGGTAGGCACCTGGATCACGGATCTATGGGTCAAGAACGTAGAGAACTTCCGGAAGGAATTGGACGAAATTCAGAAGGAGTGGGACTCCTTCCCGCCCAGACCTGGCCCAACTGCGACCGCCTCTGATCCCAACAACCCAACAAGCATCCCTCGATACCCCTCCTCCTCATCCACTGTAGGCAACTGGCCTGGGGCTCCCTGGGTCTCGTATGACACCGCTAAAGAAAACAAACTGAGGGAGCTCATTAAGCAAGCAGAGAAGGCCCAAGAAGACTTTGAGGAGGAAGCAAAGCAACGCAAAAACGACCTGGAGACTGGTGTCGACGATGAAGTCATCAAACGACTAACTGACGCTGGCGTAGTTGGCTGGGGCGCCTACAACATCCTGGGCCCTACCCAGCCCATCCCCCTACCTGTAAACAAGGAAAGCGGAAAGAAATACGCCGAAAAGCTCAAAAAAGGAATAGAGGACGGAACCCTTGCTGACTGCGATTACGAAGAGCTCGTCCTCATCCTTAATGCCCTTGGAAAAAAATCGGCGGAGCACCAAGGTACTGGAAAGGGCCTCAGCAAGGACGAGAAAGCGTTCATTGATGCCGTCAATTCAAAACTAGAAACCCTTGACCCCGTTCCAGTACCACCAGGCACAGAAGGAGAAGCACACAATATCTACAGATCACCTGGCGTGCTATCCCTTCCTGACCATTTGGAAATGCTAGACGTCCCAGAGGACGACCAGAAAGCCATCCTGGGTGCCATCGGAGGCGGCATCCTCGTAGCATCAGACACTCGCCTAGGGGGCGGCTACGACGACGTCCCAGCAAGCGTCAAAAACGCAGTGGAGGGGTCTGGTAGATACGAATATCCAGGAAAGATCGACAACTGGGCGCATGACACTTACAGGCTTTCCCAGCTGCTGCAGCATGCCCCCGAAAAACTACAAGGAGGAACTGGATTCTCAGCAGGCCTCACAACAACCATTGGAGTAGAACTTGAGAAAAACGGGGGAAATTTTCTCCATTTCGACAGTCACGCTGGAAGTGAACCGTTCCAGAACGTCATTGAACGGACCACACTCAACAAGAACGCGAACTACCTCATCCTCACAGGGAACTACGAAAGCTCATCTCTAACTGATGACGATATTACAAAAGCACTAAAGGGACTCTACTCCTACAATTGGAAGGACGATGGGAAGGCCCTAGCCGGGCTTACCGACTGGATCGCGGAAGACTCAGATGAAGAGGCCTCTGACTCAAGTAATTATCGCCAGGTTGAAGACGCAGAAAAAACTCGACGAATTGCCGCAGAAGCTGCCATAGGATTCATCGAGAGGATCACTGATGAATCGATGCATGAAGCAATCGAAACCAATGATTCTTTCAGCGATTTCTTTGGTTCGGGATTCGGGGAAGCCAATCCAGAGCTATCTAAGAGCATGCTCAGTATCTTCGAATCATACATAAACGACTTTGGCAGAGATTCCGAATCTGAGCACTTCAACTTCTACAGCGGCGAAGAAGATGATCCGCTTTCAGATAATGGAGAGTATATTTCCATTCCCGCAGAGAATCGAGTGAACTTCATGCAGCTCATAGCGAGCGATGAAGATTCTGCCAAGGAGATGTATACAGATATTAAGAATCATCAAGCTACCATGGTCGAAACTTACTTCGAAGCCAGTGGGAGCGATGAATTGGACGATCCTCACGCGGTAACCGGGGGAAACAGCGGGAGGCTCAAGGGTCTATTCGACTCCGCAGTTTACAACGAGGGCTTCCGTCGCTTCGGCGACCAACGAGCAGCAGAGGACTACCTTAACACCATCGGAAAGGTGTCGACCCAAGCTTTCGTTGACCAACTTGTCGGTGAGATTCCTTACGTTGGAGGCTCAACGGCAACTTTGATTAAGGGTGGAACAGATTACTTTTGGGACCACAATCCATCAAAGTACGAAGCAGTGGAGGACGCACTCAAGAGCGGAGAGGCATCCTACATGAACGACGGAGAAATGAGAACGGAATTGGAAATAAAATTGCAAATGCTCAACCACCTCAAGGAAAACGGGGAAATCGGCAAGGATAAAATACATGAAAATCTTACGAACGGAGAATACTCTGTGTCGGGACTTGAGGGGCTGCCGAAAATACCTGAGGAACTAAAGCCAGGGCGCCGCGACCAAGCATTCGGAAACATCGATGGATCACTGGGGGCGACTGGATTCAAGGAAGAAGCAAATGAGTATGTAAAGTTTTACAATGGGGGTTATGAGGAGTCAGAGGACCTCAGAAGAAAGGGCGAAGATTAGAATCCCGACCATGAACCCGGCAAATCACCTGCTCAATTTCACAATCTTGCTATTCGAATAAGTGCAGTTAGTGGATTCACGCCCGGCAACCATAGAACCCCCTCGTTAGGGCCCGCGTTAAGAAGGTGTCGCAAATTACCGATAACAAGTCAGCAAGAAAACCAAAATCTGCAGTCCTCGCCGCCCTCGGATATATTGCACTTGCGTATCTATTGATAGTGCCTCCTATCGGATACCGTGGAATTGGGACAGCAGATGGAAATGAGTTGACGTGTGGCTCTCTTATCATCTCCGGTCCCCCGAAGACGCCCCAGGGTGGAGCGATAAAGTCATGGGATCGAGGAGGCACAGTAACGGACGACTTCAGCCTCGCGCACAACGTATGCGATGCTCGACGTACGGAACGACTTTCCTGGGCTCTCCTGGTTGCTATACCTACCAGCGTGTTCACGACCATATCGATTCTGAGTTGGCCACGCAGACAGCGGCCATCAGATACGAAAGTTTAGTTGGCAGATCCGAGGAATAGTAACGTTCATAAATTTTCCCCACGGCATCATCCACTGGCAATCACACTCCTCGTTTGTTCTTGAAGAACTGACCCGCGTACCGGCAGCTCTCATAGGCTTGATGCTCCACACCTATTTCCTGCAACGCCGAAGGAAAACAGCATTTCCGCGAGGTGACCAGTCCTATTCAATGCAGTTCAGGCCAACCGTTCGTGGGAGGCCTCAGTGGCGACGGCACGAACGAGCGAGGTGCCGTCCACCTCTGCCGGCAAGCTCTGCCACCTCGTCACGCCACACTGCATTGATCTCAACCTTGGTTGATGTTGGAGGCTGAACGTGTGCCGAACGGAGATCGCGGGCGATACGCAGGCGCCCCCGTCGCGGTGAGAAGACGCATCATGAGGCCCAAAGTCGCCGGTGTCACGGAACCCCAGGAAGACGTGGACGCCATTATTGCCCTGGTCTCTGGAGTCGAATGCGCCCAGCAGAACGCGCTTCCGGACGCGTTCATGACCGCATTCCGCCAGGACACCGTCTGGACCACCGCTCACGGAAAGCGACTGACTGGTTTCGCGGAGATCAGCGCATTCGCCCACAAGGTGCTGGCTGGCACGATTGAGCAGCCGGTGACCGCTGCCTACGAGGCCGAGTACATCTTGTTCATCCGATCCGATATCGCGGCGGTCAAGATCCGCCAGCGTCCGGTCACCCACGGCGGGCAGCCGCTCGATGGGGTGTTTCGCGGACATGAGGATCCGGCCGCGTCAGTGGCCGACCATCCCGACGCGGTCCCACACACCCCGTTGTACCTTCTGGCAAAGAAGGATGGCGAATAACGCATCGCCGCCGCCCAGGACACCAAGATCCTCGGCCCCGAGACTCTCGCCGCGACCTGATTGTCGAAGACTCAGCAAGGGCATCGTGGCCTCGAAAGGGACCCTGATCTTCACAACCATCTGTCAATGGCCGCAACCTGCGTTCAGATGGCGGCTTCCAAGCGACCAGGAGGGGTGGCCCGGTCTGCTCGGCCTACGTTCGAGCGAACAGGGGAGGGAGGGCGCCGCGGAAGAACCCACGGAGTCTGGCAGCCTTAATCGTGTGGAGCTGACCGCCAACGTCGCCCAATCGCCCCCGGCCTGGCCCCTATGGTCTCGGATCGGGAGCAACGTGCGTGAGTGAGGCACCACGGGGCCGATACGCTGACCCACCATGCGTGCTGTCCAATTCGTCCCTCTAGCTGCGGTCTCTGTTCTGTTGACGGGATGCGTCAGCCCCGTGACCGACACGCTCCCCTCCCTCACTGCGGAGTCCGATACGGAGGGATCCGGAAGAACCGTCCGCGTGGACTATCCGCCGTCCTCCCTGAGCCCGGTCGAGCCGGTCCTTTGTATCGACGGCCGACGGGACGGCGAGGACTGCACGGCCGCCGGCACCCTGCGCTGGTCGATCCCTCTGGAAGGGGATCACTACGTGGGGATCGGTGATCGGGGCGACAAGCTGTTCAACGCCGACAGCCGGATCACTCCACAGGCAACACACTCGGCCGAGGTACTGTCCGGCGTCCTCTACCACGCCGAGGACGACATGGTCCGCGCCCTTGACCCCGAGACCGGCGAGGTGGCCTGGAGTACCGACCTTAGGGGGGACATCCCGGCCGAGACGCATGCGTTCTTCGCGTCGGACGCCGGAATCGTCGCGCTGCTCCGTTCGGGCGACCAGCACTTCCGAAACGTGGGTGAGCTCGTACTTCTCGACCGGAACGACGGCGGTGTTCTGAACCGGACCCCCCTTGACGCGGACACGGTCGTGGTCGGAGCGTCCGACGACTCATACATCGCCTGGCATGACGCCTTACAGGACGAGCCGTACAGGTACACCGCCTACGATCTGATGTCCGGCGACGAGAAGTGGAGCGTCGAGTTCGACAGGCGCCTCGAAGACGAGACGTGGGCCGAGTTCTCGCAGGTTCTGATCGACGACGTGCTCTATGTCCGCCGCGGCTTCAAGAGCCCGGACTCCGGCGCCGAAGAGCCGCAGGCCTACGAGGTTCGACGGTTCGATGCCCGTACCGGTGACAGACTGCCGGGAGAGGGCACCGACGCTCCCGAACGGTGGGACGCACACGAGGTCTCCTCACGGGCGTTGGACTCCACCGGAGAGCGAATCAGCTATTCCGGAGGCGACCTTCGCACCTACATCTGGCCGCCCGGACCGCGTTCAGAAGCCGACCATGCCGGGATTGGGACCCTCAGTTTGTCGGTCTATGGCGAGTGGTCCAGCACCGATGCACAGCTCGGTGTCGCCTGCGCGCCCGACGCAGTGCGGTTGCAGGATGAGCCCGCCGCGATCCGCGACGCTCTGCTCTGCGACAACGCGCGGCTCTTCGCGATCAACCAGTAGCTCCGCACGCTGGACGGTCACAGCGGATCAGAATGGGGCCGTCCTCCTCAAGAATCGCGACGCCAGGGCGGTTCGCAAGGTAGTCGGCCGCGATGACGGGACGGTCCTGACCGTCCAAACCGAGGGCGACATCGAGGAACAGTGATTCGCCATCCGGAAGCAGCGGAACCGTACGCGTATCCGCGCACTCCGTGTCCTCGCAGGAGATCAGGATCAGTTCCTTCCCCTCGGCATCAGTCGTCACGAGTTGTGGACGGCCCTCGCCGTCGACTGCCAGCCCCGGCAGCGGGCGCTGCGTTCCCGGCCCGGTGAGGTCACGCTCTTCTGTCTCGGAACACCGCACGTCCTGGCAGTCCAGGATCCGCGAGGAGCCGTCGGAAGGATCGCGGTAGGCGATGACGGGGCGCCCATTCGGCCGAACCTCGATGCGGGACCCACTCACAAGCGACTTCCCCGGGAATTCACCATCTTCGCTCCTGACATAGCGTGCGGGTTTCAGGGTTCGCTGTGTGCTCTCGGAGCAGTCCGGGTCCGAACACGACAGCAGCGTCACGGAACCGTCGAAGGGGTCGTAGACGCTGATGACAGCTGACTTGTCCGGGCGGACGGCCAGGTCGACGGGGTGACCGGTGAGGTTGTAGCCCTCGGGTTGGTGGAACAGCGGCACTTTCCCCACGGATGTCGCCGTGTGCTCACGGCAGAGTGCGTCGGCGCACCGGTGAATCTGCACGTCGAACGCTGCGGCGTCGGGGAGCGCGGCTAGAGAGGCCACGGTGATGCCGTCCTCGGTTCCCTGGGCCGCTACGAAGCGTACGGCCGCTGGCCCATAGTGACGTGCCTGTTCGTCCTTGCTTGCTCGGTACAGGAGGTCGGTCTCATGCGACCGCAGCGTGGTGGTCGCCTGGTCTCCGCAGGCGATGCCCCTTCCCTGGCACACTCTCGACACCAGCAAGCGTGATTCGTCCCTGTGCTCCCATCGGACATGGACGAGCTCGGCATCGGCTCCTGATGCGGAGTCAGCCACCACGAACTCCGACGTTTCCGAAATGCCATCCGCCTCCGTACCGACCGCGCGGCAGTTCGGGTCGCACCACGCAGTCGTACTTTCCTGCGCCCCGCGGAGGAGCACCCCGCTCTCCCCCACCCAGAGGCCGATGGCTCCGCCCGGGTTCGTCGCGGTCCCCTCGTTCAACATCCCCATCTGGGCGGTATAGGTGGGCATGAGCGTCGGAGCCGCCCACAGAGTGCCAGGCAGGAGCAGGACCGAGACCATGGCCGCGGTGACACCAAGGAGGGTGTCGCGATGACGCCGCGGCCTGCGCTCATCCGCATCCGGTAGCCGCCGCAGGACGGCCTCCAAACCGACGGGTCGGCCGTCAGCAGCACGCCGATCGGCGCTCACGCCAGCAGGTAGGGCAAGAACGGTCAGGAGTCCAGCAAGGAACACGGAAACACACATCGCGGCCAGGACCTGGATCACGCCCCCAAGCGCGAACTGCGCGATCCCCGTGAGCCCGGTGAACTTCAAGGCGCGGGGCCACAGCCAGTTCAGTGCCCCGGCGAGCAGGAGCACGAGTGCAAGGTCCAGCGTAGGTTCGGCGAAATTCCCTCGGAGCAGAGCCCGCGCGCGCCTCACGGCACGAAGCGGATTGAGTCCCTCCAGAGCCGAACTGACCGCGGCGAATGTCAGGTGAACAGCCGGAAGCAGAACGAGCAGCGGCACGACCAGCGAGAATGGGAGCGGCTCCTCAGCATCGAAGAAGTCGGACACCGGCGGGTCGATGTACAGCGCCGCGTACTGGAAAGCGGCGAGCGCGATGACCACGTTGACCAGAAGCATGATGAGGGCGAGCAGCATCGCCCACGGTCGCACCGCCGCTCGCCGAAGAGCCGCGCGGGCGGAGACCGGGCGACGTAGCAGGGCTCCGGCTGCGACCTGAAGCGAAGCCGTGTACGAGACGGAAAGCCCGTAAAGCACCCCGATGGAGATCAGCAGCAGCCCAAGGAACAGCAAGGGAGGCGGGAGGTCCTCGACCGACCTGATAAGTACCAGTTCACTGTTGACCACCGCGGACCCGTCCCTCGCCCACAGCAGGGTGACGAGGGTGATCACGAGCCCGAGGGGGAGGAGCGGTAGTAGAACAGCCGCGGCCAACGAACGAAAAGCCGATTGGACTACCTCTAGAGCCACCGTTATGGGCGACGTGTCGGCCTTCAGCAGGGGAGCCACCGAACCGGCCGACTCCGCAACGCCCGACCCGCCTTTCCCCGGTCCGCTCCCCCCTTCGTCGGATGATTGCGGCCGTGCGTCTTCGGCGTCACTCATCGGGGTTCTCTCGCATCGGGGTCCTCGTGTCACAATCCCGGCAAACCGTGCGGAGATCACCGTAGCGGGACATGCTTCGAGTGGTCATCTCCCGCGCGGAGCATGCGACGTGATGCTGAGCCGTCCCTCAGCAGGCAGCGGACGCCCGCCCTACCGGCCCACTGCCCGAGCCAGAGCGTCGGGCAGCTGTCCCAGCGGGGAGCAGAGACTGACGTGGTGCCCCCTACGTTCACCGCCGGTCCCGCCGCCCACGTCGAACTGATCGGCATCGGCTCCAGGCCACCGACGCGGACGCGCGCCGGTGGCGGGGCTTCATCAAGCGGGGGAGGACTCGACGGCGGTGTTCTGGCCGACCATGATCTTCCAGCCGTCGTCCTGCCTGACCATCACATAGACCGCCGCTCCACGGGGTCCCTCGACGGGGTGGCCTGAGCTGTCGGTGGGGGTTTGTGCCACGTTCGCGGCGATCACCCCAGGCGCGATGTTGAACAGCTTGACGACGTCGTAGCGAGCGTAAGCATCGCGCAGGACGCCTTTCATCGCGGGAGCGGCGAACTCGGCGATGGCCTGGCGGTCGTCCAGGCGTGTGCCCGCGGCGTTGGTCCAGGATGTCCGCGGGGTGAACTGCTCGCTCAGCGCGATGGGGTCCTTAGTGTTGAACGCCTTCTCCAACGCTTCGACCACGCCGGTCACGGCCTCCTGCGCCTGTGCCGGAATATCCCCCACCACAATGATGTCGTTCGTCAATGCTCTGCCTTTCTCGGTGCTGTGCCCCGCCCGAAGCGGCGGTCCTCGCTGGCATCACCCACCCAACATCCTCAACCAATGTTGAGGTCAACCTGCGCTCCCCTTGCCGTTGGTTGCGGGGACCCGCCGCGGGCTGATAGCCGGGGAGGTTATGGACGGACGTTCTTCGCCGCTGCTGCCCATGGACACCTCTCCCGAGTCCGAGCGCTCCCGGGATGGGGTCGCGCTTCTTCCCATCGGAAGCTTCGAGCAGCATGGGCCGCACCTGCCGTCGGCCACGGACACGGTGATCGCCTGCACCATCGCGAACGCGATTGCCGCGGAGCAGCGGGTGCAGGTGTTGCCTCCGGTAACGATCTCCTGTTCGCATGAGCACGAGGCATGGCCGGGAACCGTGAGTATCTCCGCGCAAACACTGATCGCGGTCGTGCGCGATATCGCCGATTCCGTGCGGCGCTCGGGATCCGCGGGGCTGGCCCTCATCAATGGCCACGGCGGGAACTACGTTCTGGGGAATGTCGTCCAGGAGGCGCGAGGGTCGATGGTCCTCTTTCCCGGGCCCCACGATTGGCAGGCGGCGCGGGAGGCGGCCGGGCTGGAGACTTCTATCGACGCCGACATGCACGCCGGGGAACTGGAGACCTCGATCTTGCTCCACGCTCACCCGGAGATGGTGCGGCCGGGCTACGCGTCGGGCGACTCGGTGGCCGACGAACGCCCGCACCTGCTCACGCTCGGGCTGCAGGCTTACACCAGCTCCGGGGTGGTGGGAAGGCCGTCGCTCGCCTCAGCGCGCAAGGGTGAGGCGGTGCTCGCCAGTCTGGTCGCGTCGTTCGCGGCGTACCCGCCATTGTTCGCGTCCTCGCCCTGATAGCCGCGGCGGTTCGTCCCCGCCGGAACGGTGGGCTGCCTGTCCTCCTGGGGAGAAGGGCAGTTGCCACGGCGGGTGACCAGGACCGCGACACCGGGCAGGCTCGCTGCGAGGGCGAGGATCCCGTAGGCGACGGCCGTGGCCAGGCCCAGTTCGGCTCCCAGCCCCGCCGCACCGAACGCGGTCGCCGTCACGGCCTCGCGCGGCCCCCAGCCCGCGGCGTTCAAGGGGACCGCCATCGCGAGCAGCGCGAGGATGGCGGGTGGCGCCAGCTCCGGCATGGTCGCTGTGACGCCGACAGTCCGCGCGGCGAGCAGGAAGAGGGCCATGTGCCCGATGAGCACTGCTGTTGACAGGAAAAGGACACCCGGGCCCGTGCCACGCGTGAACAGGGCAGCGCGGGCGTCCGCCAGGAGGAGCCGCACCGAGCGCAGCCAGCGTGGAACGCCCTTGCCCCACAGCACCCACACGGCGAGGAGCGCCGTGGCGCCCGCGACGAGCGGTAGCACCCAGGAGAGCCGCCCCGGGGCGAGTGCGGTGCCCCAGGCGGGCGCGCCGAGCAGTAGGGCGAACCCCGCTCCGACGAGGACCGCCTGCCCCGCCGCCCGCTCCAGGAGAACCGCGCGAACGCCCTGGCCGATGTCGCCGGACGACCGCCCGTGATCCACAGCCCTGTGGACGTCGCCGAGGACCCCGGTCGGAAGTATCGCGTTGAGGAGCAGGGCCCGGTAGTAGTCGGCGACGGCCCGCCCCATGCGCAGCCGCATCCCCAAGGCGCGGGCCACGAGCCGCCAGCGCCACGCGCTCAGTGCGGTCGTCGCCGCTCCGATCACGAGCGCGGCAGCTGCCGCGGCCGCGAATTCCGTGCCGCCCACGGAGCCGAGCACCCCCGCCAGGGCATGGGTGTCGAGCCGCCATACGAGCACGGCCAGCAGCGCCACGGCGGCAAGCACCCGCGCCCATGGCCAGAAGACCCCCTTGACGGTGGCGTCTCGCAATGGCCTCCGCCTCGACCGCAGTTGCCCCCGCACGACCTTTCGCCTCCCTCTGCCGCCGTGCGCCGATCCACCGGACACGACTCCGAGCGAGGAGGATCTCCACCCATCATCGGTCAGGACCGCTCCTCGTGCCCACCCACCGTCGTTGACCCGTCCGGGAGAACGAGGAGGTCGACATGGTGGACCTCGGCTCGCAGGCGGCCGGACGCGCACTCACCCAGCCTCCACTCCACATACGTACGCGCCCCCGTGGAGAGTTCAGGACGGTGCTCGACAGCGGCGGCGACCCACCCCTCCAGCCACTGCCGCATCAACTGGCGCTGGTCCGGCCCGAGCCGCCACGGGCTCGATCGCGCGTGCACCCGCGCGCCGCGCCGCCGGAAGGCCTGGGCGGCCGCGTCGGGCGCGTCCGGGCCGAGCAGGCGGCGGCCCTGCACTTCCCGCCGCTGGTGCTCGTTGAACGCGGCGGCGATCTCGGCGTCACGTGGGTGACCGGGGGCCAGAATGACGCGGCCGGCGACCGACAGGGTCAGCAGGACGGGGCACCCGACCGCGGTGCACGCGTCGACCAGGCCGTCGAGTTCTCCCACGGTGAGCAGGTCAAGCAGTGCCGACGCGGTCACCAGGTCGGCGCCCCGGAGGTCGGCCGCATCCAAGACGGTCAGGTCGGTCAGGCGGGTTCGCACGGTAACGGGGGCGCCGTCCGCTGCCGATGCGGGCGGGGCGCCGGAAGCACGCTTCAGCAGGTCCGGATCGTGGTCGTGGAGGACCCAGTGGTGGGGACCGTCCAGACGCGGCGCGAGCCAACGGGCCATCGAACCGGTGCCGCTCCCGAGGTCATGGACGACCAGCTCACTGCCGGGATCTCGCCCTGCTCTCGCCGCGGCGAGATGCGCGCGGAGGGGGACCAGCAGTCCGGCGTCGCGCGCGTCGGCGTCGGCTCCCTCCCGCAGGGCCAACCAGTCGGCCTCGAAGCGTGGTGATCCGGGTCGTGTCAACGGGTGTCCTCCCTGAGGGCGTCGGCGTTGTTCCGCTCGGCCATGCGGTCAAGGACAGCGGCCATGTCGCGTGCCGCCGCCTCCCACGAACGCAACCCGGCCCTGCGCCTCCGCGCCGCCCCACGCAGCCGATCGCGCAGCGCCCCGTCCGTGAGCCAGTGCCGTAGCGCCCTCGCCAGTGCCTCGACGTCACCGGGCGGGACCAGCAGACCCGGGACCGCGCCCTCGGGCGCCCGCCCCAGGGTGTCCGGCAGGGCCCCCGCCGTACTCGCGAGCACGGGCAGCCCGCGTGCCAGCGCCTCGGCCGCGGCCATCCCGAAGGTCTCCGCGCGCGACGGCATCAGGAGGAGATCGGCGCTCTCGTAGGCACCCGCCAACGCGTCGCCGGACAGCGGCCCGGCGAAGTGGACCCTGTCGTGCAGGCCCAGCCCTCCAACAAGGCGGCGGACACGCCTGGTGAACTCGGCTTCCGCCGGTACCGGTCCCGCGCACACGCACTCCCAATGAAGGTCGGTGTTGGCCGCGAGCGCCCGGATCAGAAGGTCGTGTCCTTTGCGCGGCGTCACCGACGCGACGGAAAGGAGCCGACTTCCAGTGTCGGTTCCGGGCACGAGCGGCGCGGGGTCGGTGCCCGGCTCCACGGTGAACACGCGGGTCGCGTCCAGGACGTGGCGCTCCACCAGGCCGCGCGCCGCCCACAGGCTCGTCGCGATGACGGCGCGCGCGGCGCGCAGCGTTTGCCGCTCCGCGGCGTCCAGCTCGGCGGCGCGCTCAGCACTCAGGCCGGTTTCGTCGGCCAATGGCAGGTGCACCAGCACCGCCAGGCGCAGCCGACGCGCTTCGGGGACGACAATGTGCGGCACACCGCAGGCCACGAGCCCGTCCATGAGCACGACGGCGCCGTCCGGCAGAGCGCCAAGTGCCCGCTCCAGCCGCCCCCGGGCATCGGCCTCGGGTTCCGGCCACGTGCCGGGGACCATCACCTCGCGGACCGGCCGCCCCCTGCGTGCGAGTTCCCGCGTGAGTCGCCGGTCGAAGATGTTGCCGCCGCTGGGCGTGGCGGGGTCGTCGACGCCGCCGGGCAGGACGAAGGCCGGTGCCGTCACAGCGCGCGTTCGTAACTCGCCCAGGCGATATGCGACTCGTGCAGGGTCACGATGAGCCCGGTCAGCCCGCGGGCCTGCTCCCCTAGTGCGCCCTGTGCCACCCGCTCGGCGATGCGGTCGGCGATGACCTTGGCCAGGAACTCCGTCGAGGTGTTGACCCCGGCGAACTCCGGTTCCTCGTCGAGGTTGCGGTAGTTCAGGTCGGCGACGACCGAGTTGAGTTCCCGGGTGGCCCGCCCGATGTCGACCACGATCCCGTCGTCGTCGAGTTCGGGGCGCCGGAAGGAGGCGTCGACGATGAATGTCGCCCCGTGGAGGGACTGGGCCGGCCCGAAGACCTCGCCGCGGAAGCTGTGCGCCACCATGAGGTGGTCGCGGACGGTGACGCTGAACACAACAAGGGCTCCTTCTACCTGGGGGACGTGGGATGGCCAGGGGGACGTGGGTCCGATGCCGGCACTGGCCCCGCCGACGGGACGCGGACCCTAGCCGTAGGCGATGCGGTGACACAGGGCCGGGATCCGGCCGTCGGCCAGGCGCGGCATGACGTCGGGCAGTTGCTCAAAGGGGCTCTCCCCCGTGATCAGGCCGTCGAAGGCGGGGTCGGTGAGCAGCCGCAGCGACAGGGCGAGGCGGTCGGACAGCGATCGGCGGCGGCTGCGCGCTGGAGAGACCACGCCCACCTGGCTCGCGCGGATCGCCAGGCGCCGCGAATGGAAGGATGCGCCCAACGGGATGCTGACCTCGCGGTCGCCGTACCAACTGAGCTCGATGACCTGGCCTTCGTCTCCGAGGACGTCCAGTGATTTGGCGAGTCCCGGCTCCGTGGCGCTGGCATGGAACACCAGGTCGCACTGGCCCGCGGCTTCTTCCGGGTGGGCGAAGGCGACGCCGAGCCGCTCGGCGACGGCGGCACGCGCGGGGTCGGTGTCGACGAGCTGTACGCGGGCCCCCGGGATGGCGGCGAGCAGGCGCGCGACACAGCATCCCACCATTCCCGCGCCAATGACGGCGACCCGGTCACCGATCCGCGGACCGGCATCCCACAGCGCGTTCACCGCTGTCTCGACCGTGCCCGCCAGCACGGCCCGCTCGGCCGGGACGCCCTCCGGGAGTGCCACGACCGCCTCGGCCGGGACGGCGAACCGGGTCTGGTGCGGGTAGAGGCTGAAGACATCGCGGCCGACGAGCTCGGGCGGGCCGTGCTCGACGGTGCCCACGTTCAGGTACCCGTATTTGACCGGCCCCGGGAGGCTGCCCTCCTGGAAGGGCGCCCGCATGGCCTCGCGCTGGCTCTCGGGCACGCCGCCACGGAACACCAGCGACTCGGTGCCGCGACTGACCCCGGTGTAGCGCGTGCGGACGACCACCTCGCCGGATGCGGGCTCCGGCACGGGGACCGACCGGATCTCCCCGACGCCCGGCGACCGCAGCCAGAAGGCGCGCGCGGTGTCCTCCATCAGCCCTCCCTGTTCGTGTCTGGTCCGGTCCGTACCCGCGCTGACCTGGTTCTCCACAGCCACCCCACGTCACGGCCGAAGGACCACACGAGGAGCGCCAGCGCCCCCGCCACCACGGCGGTCGCCACGGAGTGCGGCACCAGGTCGGCGGCGGCCGCGATGAGGGCGCCCGCCTGCGCGACCGCCACCGCCTTGCGGGCGGTGCTGGGCGGCAGATCGCCGCGCAGCCATGGCGCTAGCGCGGCCGCCGCCGCGAACGCGTAGCGCATCGCGCCAATCGCCACCACCCACGCACCGAGGTGGACGGCGACGTGCGCGGAGAGCACCAGGATGAGAAAGGCGTCGACTTCCATGTCGAAGCGCGCGCCCAGCCGACTCGTCGTACCGGTGCGGCGTGCGACCAGCCCGTCCACCCCGTCGAGTGCCAGTGCCGCCGCGGCGAGGACGACCAGGGCCCCGAGCACGGCCCCCTCCAGCGGCCGACCCGTGACCTCGTCGGCGACGAGGGCCGTCACCCCGCCGACGAGCACGGCGCGGGCCAGCGTCACTCGGTCGGCCGGACGCATCCCCCGGTGTCCATCCCGGTAGAGGGCGCGTGTGAGCAGCCCCCCGAGGACCACCGCGTAGGCCGATCCGGCGATCCAGCCCAAAGATCCCAGTCCCGTGGCGGCGGTCAGCAGGGCCAAGAGGAGCAGCTGAGCGGCGGCACCGGCAGCGGGGCCCGCGGCGGTGGCCGCGGCTCGGGGCCGCCCACTCGCGGGCATCCGGCCGGCGTGGGCGTCACTCGGCCCCATACGCGCGCTCCACCTCCGCCATGAGCTGGTCGCGGAGTCCGGGTGCGACGGCGATGGTCGCCGCGGAGTCCACCGAGTGGGGGCTGCCATCGCGGTCGAGGACCGCCCCACCCGCCTCCCTGACCAGGAGGACCCCGGCCGCCGTGTCCCAGGGCCGGTTCGCCAGGATGACCGCGGCGTCGAGCTTGCCGTGCGCGGTCCAGGCGAGGTCGATCGCGGCCGTACCGAGCATGCGGATCCGCCGCACCCGGGCGCCCAGACGGCCCAGCAGGTCGAGGCGCACCCTGTTCTTGGCGTCGGCGCCCTCCCCCACGGCGAAGTCGCCGACGGAGACCACCGCGTGGGAGATGGCGCTTTGACCGGAGGCACGGATGCGCTCCCCATCGCAGAAGGCGCCCGCCCCCTCGGTTGCGGTGTAGGCGGTGTCCAGGAAGGGCAGGTCGATCGCTGCCACCACTGCCCGCCGCTCCCACACCAGGCCGAGGGAGACGGCGCACAGCGGAATTCCGCACGCGAGGTTGGCGGTGCCGTCGACGGGGTCGAGCACCCACCATGGCTCCCCGTCCGCCCCGCCGGTACGCCCGTGTTCCTCCCCCAGGACACCGGTCTTCGGGGTTTCGCGCGCCAGAAACGCGCGGACCGTGTCCTCGACGGCAAGGTCGACGTCGGTCACGATGTCGCGCTCGCCTTTCTCGGCGACCGTTCTGGGGGCGTGCTTTCGCACGATTCCGCGGGCGATCGCCGTGGCTTCTCGGGCGACGGGCAGCAGGTCGGCGAAGGCAGCGCCGCCAACATCAGCCATGTCCGCTGTCCTCCTGGCCGCGGGCGCCGCTGTCGCATAGCGACGCGCTCGACACCTCCTCGACCTGCGGGAGGTCGTGCCCGAGCCGGTCCCGCTTGGCGGTGAGGTAGGCGATGTTGCCGTTGTGCGCGGGGGCGAGGAGCGGTACCTGCTCGGACACCCGGATCCCATACCCTTCCAGGGCACCGATCTTGTCGGGGTTGTTCGACAGCAGCCGGACCGAGGCGACCCCGAGGTAGTGCAGCACCCGTGCGGCCGGACCGTAGTCGCGGACATCGACCGGCAAGCCGAGGGACGTGGCCGAATCGATGGTGTCGAGCCCCTGCTCGTCTTGGAGGATGTGCGTGCGCACCTTGGCGACCAGCCCGATCCCGCGCCCTTCGTGGCCACGCAGGTACACCAGGATCCCGCTGCCTTCCCGCACGATCGCGTCCAGCGCCGACGTGAGCTGCTCGCCGCACTCGCAGCGCGTCGCACCGAAGATGTCACCCGTCATGCATTCGGAATGCGCCCGGACCAGCACGTCCTCACGGTCGACGACCTCCCCCAGTACCAGGGCCATGTGTTCATGGCCGTCAAACGGATCGCGGAAAGCGACGGCTCTGAACGTGCCGCGCCGTGTGGTCAGGTCGGACTCGGCGACATCGGTGAGATCGGTGTCCTGATCGGGCATCTTCCCCCCTGAGGTGTGGGATGGCCGCGTGCGCCCTTCAGGGCGTGGCCGCGGCCTGGCCGGGGACCGTTCACTTGTTACACGGTTCGTAGCACTCAGCCGTTCGCTTGTTCCGCGATCCGTCACGCTGAGTAGACTGTGATCCTGGTACTCAAAATTTGAGACATCATATGCCAAGCGCAGAAGGTGCAGCATGAGCGGGGACTCCCGAGCCGCCACGGGCCTCACGCGGCGGAGGCGCCGACTCAGCGACCAGGAGACCGAGCGGCGCATGCTCCAGGCCGCGATGGACCAGGTCAGCAGTGCAGGGCTGACGGTCAGCCTGGAGCACATCAGCTTCGAAGACGTGATCCGCGATGCGGGCGTGTCACGCAGCGCGGTTTACCGCCGCTGGCCGTACAAGGATCTGTTCTTCAGTGACCTGCTGAAAGAACTCGCGCGCGGCACCAGCCCGGGCATCGTCGAGGAGAACCCGGAGGCGCGCCGCGCGGTCGACCAGACCATTCTCGACCGCCTGGACTGGTTGAAGACCCCGTCACTGCGCATCGCCCTCGCGGCCGAGATCCTGCGGCAGGGTGCCCCCGCCGAACTCCAGACCTTCCTTCGCTCGCCGGAATGGCGCACCTACCTCGCGCTGCACGCGACCTTCCTGAGCCTTCCCGAAGGCGAGCTCCGCGCCGAGGTCCAGGCATCCCTCGCCGAGTCGGAGCGCAACGTCACCGCCGGTCTCGCCTCCGCGTACGAACGCGTGGCGTCCCTGCTCGGCCTGCGCCTCCGTCCGACGCTGGGCACCGGATTCGAAGCGCTGGCGACACTCGCGAACGCCATGGTGCGCGGGGTGGTGGTGATGGCACCGGCGACCCCCGCCCTGTCCGAAGAGACGATCCGTGCCGACCTGTTCGGCGCCCCTGACCCGGCCGACTGGACGCTTCCCGGGCTGGCGCTCGGCGCCCTCGCCGCGGCCTTCCTCGAAGCCGATCCCGACGTCGAGGTCGACGACGACCGCGTCGCGGAGATCCGGCGGGCCCTCACGCGCGAGGACTGAGCCGCCACGGGCCCCGCCACGCCTCCACTCGGCGCCGGTGAGCGGGACGTGTCCAGCGGGCATGGCGCACGCCCGCCCGTGCCCCATCCGGGTGGGTACGGGTCCGGCACGGGCGGGCGGCGAGTGGTGTTACTCGGCGGTCAGCCCATCGCCTTTTCCAGGTTGGCGATGTAGCGGTTGATGCCGTGGTCGCCGATCGCGTCCGTGCCCAGGGCCATCGGGTCGACCGTCTGGCCCTGGGCCTTCTCGGTCAGGCCGCCCAGCAGCGACATCTTCTTCTCCCGCAGCCGGCCGTCGGCGTCGAAGTACTTCTCCTCGTCGACATGGTGGTAGACCGGCTCAGGCGGGAGCTGGGGGACGATGTCGCTGTTGTTGACGAAGCGGAACATGCGGCCCTTGAACTCCCGGTCGAAAGCTCTGGCCATCAGCGGGTCGCACGTGCGCGGCTGGCCGAAGGTGTAGACGCCGTCCGCCAGCAGCCGGGAATCCCCGAAGCGCATCCGGGCCGCGGCCAGCATGGCCAGCGCACCGCCCAGGCTGTGGCCGGTGATACAGATCGACTGGCCGTTGCCGCGCATCTCCGATACCGCGTTGAGGACCTGCGGATACACCGCGTCCAGGGCATTGTTGAAGCCCATGTGCACCATGCCCTTGCCGTTCGGGTCGGGGGCCAGGAGCCCCTCGGCGTCGGCGAGCCAGTCGCGCAACCGCGACGGTTCGGTGCCGCGGAAGGCGACGACGACCACCTTGGCGTTGCCGGCGACATAGGCCTGGGTGTCGTCCAGCGGAAACGGTTGCTCGAACTCCTCCCGGAAGAACCGGCACTCGGGCATCCCCCACACGGCCGCCGTGGTCGTGATCTTCTCTTCGTCGTGGTAAGCGAGCTCCGATGCCTGCGCGAGTCCGTGCGCGGTGCGCAGCGAGTACCCCGTGATCGTCTGCTCGAAGACAGGTGTGGTCATGCGTCAACCCCCAAGGCGCGACTGTTACCCTACGCATCCACTTGTTTCCTTAGAGTAAGGATCTAACACTGTCCGTCCCTGTTTGGGGAAAGCTTGAACCCACTCGAACGACGCATAGAGGCCAGATGGCCAGGAACCTCTCTACTGGTGCTCGGGCACGCCAGGGGTCGCCCTCGCCTGCCCGTCGCCGAACGGGCCACCGGTCTCGGTCAGGCCCGCATCCGGATCGCTGTGGAGAGCCTTGAGCACGGCGTCGGTCGTGTCGACGCGGGCGATCATCGGCAGGATTTGCTGGATGGCGAAGTCCTGGTGCTCGGCCGAGAACGTGCTCGTGGCGTCTTCGGCGACGACGATGTCGTAGCCGAGCTCGTAGGCGAATCTGGCGGTGGATTCGACCGCCAGGTTGGTGGCCACGCCGGTGAGGACGAGCTCTTCGATACCGCGGCGGCGCATCTGCAGGTCGAGTTCGGTCCCGGTGAAGGCGCCCCACTGCCGCTTGGTGATCAGCAGGTCGCCGGGCTCCGGCGCGAGTTCCGGGGCGAGCCGTTCAAACTCGGGGTCCAAAGAGGGCGAGTTGGGCGACACGTCGGCGTTGGGCCGCAGTGCGGCCGCGCCGTCGGGGCCGTGGGCGACGTTGACGAGGACGACAGGCAGCCCGGCAGCGCGGAACGCCGTCGCCAGACGCGCACTGTTGCCGACGACCCGTTCGGCGGGGTGCGGCTGGAGCGGCAGAGAGACGATGCCCTGCTGAACGTCCAGGACGACGAGGGCGCAGCGGGGGTTGAGGTCGGTCACGGGCATGGAAGGTTCCTTTCCGGGTGAGAGGGCTCGGGCGCGCTGGCGCGCGCCGAGGTGTGCGGGGCGGAGCCCGTGGCGGTCCGGGGGCAGGGAACCGCCAGGGACGTGATCGGGATCAGCCGTCCGACGCAGCGTCGCGCGCGTGTCGGGACAGGACCGAGCTGACCAGCAGCCCGAGGCTGATTGCCGTGATCGCGGCGCCCAGAAGATGGAGACCGGAGTCGTCCGCCGAGCCGCCGAAGGTCACGCCGACGAGGGCGGCGGCGAGGTTCGCGCCGATGTACTGCGACGTGCGGAAGAGGCCTGAGGCGATGCCCATCTGGTCGTGCGGGGCGGTCCGGTAGAGCAGGGTCTGGTTTCCGAGGTTGTTGAAGCCGGTCGGGAGTCCGAGAACGGCGGCGATGAGGACGATCACCCACAGGGGTGCGGCGCTTCCCGTAACGATCAGCGCCGCGCTGCCGACGCACAGCGCGATGGAGCCGGTGACGAGCACGGTGCGCAGACCCCTGCGGCGCGTGAGCCGGGTGGCCCACATGGTGGTGAGGAAGCCCAGCGCCGCGACGGGCAGCATGACCAGCCCGGACTGGGCCTCGGAGAGCCCGCGGCCCAGCTGTAGCCACTGCGGCAGCGCGTAGGTGATGGCGTAGAAGACCACGTACGTCGCGGCGCAGCGCACGTAGGTGCCGGTCAGCCCGAGGTTGCCGGTGAGCATGCGCAAGTCCAGGAAGGGCCGTTCGCGGCGCAGCTCCCACAGCACCAGGGCGACCAGCAGCACGGCGAAGCAGGCCAGCGCCCACCAGCGGGGGTGCTCTTCTGACAGGGAGAGCAGGAACGCCATCAGGCCGGTGAGCTGGCCGACGAACAGCGCCATGCCGAGCAGGTCGAGTTCCCTGAGCAGGTTTCCGACGCCGGGCCGACGGTCCGGCGTGTCCGCGGGGAGCCAGATCAGGGCCATGACGAGCGAGGTCAGCGTGATCGGGACGTTGATCCAGAAGATGGCGCTCCAGTCGGCGAACTGGACGAGCACACCACCGAGCGGCGGCCCCAGAGCGACCGCGACCTGGGACGCCGCCGAGATCGCGCCCAGCCCGCCGATCGGGGCGGCCCCAGGGGTGCTGTGCGCGGCGGACCAGGCCCGGATCATGGACATCCCGGCGGGGTAGGCGGCGGAGGTGCCCACCCCGAGCAGCACCCGGGTGGCGATGAGCCAGCCGAGCCCCGGGGCGAAGGGGGCGGCGACCGCCGCGACCAGGACCAGGACCAAGCCGACACAGAACACCGGACGGGCGCCGAGCGTATCGGCGAGCCGGCCCATGGTGGGCTGCGCCACGGCGGTGGCCAGGTAGAGGCCGGAGACGAGCCAGATGACGGCGGGTCCGGCGTCGAAGGCGCGCTGGATGTCCAGCAGGGCCACCGCGATCATCGAAGAGTTCAGCGCGTTGAGCAGCGTGCCGAGCACGATGGGCAGCAGTACGAGGAGGGGAATGCGCGTCGTGCCGGGGACGTCCTGCGCTGATTCGAGGGGTGTTCTCGGCACAGCGTCCTCTCGGTTGGCTATGTCTGCGACAGCATGTCCAGCAGTCGGTTCGCGGTGGCAAGCACCTCCCGCTCGACCGGTGTCAGCCGCGCGGCCATGGTCGTCGCCAGCCACTCGTCCCGCAGCCTCCGGTCGGACTCCACCAGGGCACGGCCTTCATCGGTGATCTCGACGATCACCTGTCGGCCGTCACGGGGGTGTGCCTCACGGGTGATGAGACCGCGCTCCTCCAGACCGGCGAGGGCGCGGGTGAGGGACTGCGGCTGAACCCGCTCGTGGTCGGCCAGCTCCTTCGGGCTGAGTCCGCCGCCACGCTCCAACCTGCTCAGGATGGAGACGCTCGTCATGCCAAGGGTGTCTGCTGGGCGCTCCTGCCGCATGCGCCGGGCCAGCCGGGACACGCTGTCGCGGGTCTGCCGGGCCAGGGCGATGGGCAGGTCGGCCTCTGTCGTCTTCTCGGTCATGTGCGAAGCTTAGCTTAATATTTTAGCTAGAGTGTTCGCCACGCGCACACGGTACTCATGCAGTACACTCCGAAACCCACCAACGTATACTGGTCAGCCGCAACTTCCGCAGAGAGATTCCCAGATTGCAGTTCTCCACGGAACCAGCCGACCGCCCGATTTTACTTCGCTAAGATTATAAAATAATGGGGGTGCCCCTCGTCGGCGACCTGGGCCCTAACGTCCCGTCAACCCGCTCGCCGACCGTGAAACCGGACAGGGTGAACGCCGCTTGGGGGATCGACGCCGAGCACGCAGCCCGGCGCCACCTGAGCAGCTTTTCGCCGCCCCTGGCCAGGATCCAGGGCTGCCGCCGGACCGGATCGATCTCAGGGGCGACGACAGTCGCCCTCGCGGGCATGGGGCTGTTCGGGGTCGCCTCGTTGCTGCATGGCCTCGCCCCAGGAACCTCCACGCTGGTCGGTGCCCGCGCCCTTGAGGGCCTTGCCGCCGCCCTGCTGTTGCCCAGCACCTTGGCCGTATTGAACAGAACGTTTCCCGAACGCGCGGAACAGGCCCGTGCCTTGGGCGTGTGGGCGGGCATCTCGGCACTCGCCCTACCGGCGGGCCCCCTGCTCGGAGGCGTCCTCGTCACCGCTGCCGGGTGGCCGGCGGTCTTCCTGATCACCCTGTATCTGCAAGGAGTGCAGCATTACGGCCCCCTGACCGCCGGAACCATGCTGCTGCCACTGTTCATCCCCCTTGCCATATGCGCACCACTGACCGGCCGTCTCGCCGCGCGTTACGGCCCCCGTCCCCCGATGCTCGGCGGCCTGCTCCTCGGTGCTTTCGGAGCCGCATGCCTCCCAATGATCGGTCCGAACAGCTCCTATCTCGTGCTCGTTCCTGTGCTGCTCGGCATCGGGCTGGGTATGGGTCTTCTGACCCCCTCGGTAGTGGCGGCGGCCCTCCAGGCCGGTCCATCGGAGCGACCGGGTCTGTCTTCCGGCGTGAACAACACCGCCCGACAGGCCGCGGGCGCCCTGGGCATCGCCGTGTTTGGCGCCATGGTCCGCGAGCCGTCAGCTCCCGCGGGGTTCACGTCCGGACTCCACCTGGTCGGCATGCTGTCCGTCACCCTGTGGTTGATCGCAGCAGTTCTCACTCTGCTGACCGTGCCGCGTCTCGCTAAGCCGCGGGATCGAAAGCAAACTCACGCCGAGTGAGCGATTCCGGTGCAGGTCGAGTCGCGACAGCCTAGTGGCGTTGGGAAGGAGCGCGGCACCATGTCGTCATCCGATGGGCTCTGGACGGTGAGCGACTTTCACACGAAAGCGCGCGAGGTACCTCCCATCAGGGGTCTTCGACTACAACGACGCCAGCGCAGGCCAGGAACGCACCGTGTGGGCCAATGGAACCGCCTTCCACGACTGGTGGTTTGTCGGTACCGTCCTCGACGATGTCTCACAGACCACAGCAGCGGCCACTGTCCTGGATCACGGGGGTGGCTCCCGTTCCCCTGGCGCCGACAGCCATGCGGATGTCGGTGTGTGGTCTCAGGACGTGCTCGGCCGTTCGTTCTCTGGGGACGGTTGACCGCCGGACGGAGTGAACATCGGTGAGCCAAAGGCCGGGACTGTGGGGGCGGGCGCCTGCCCTACGTGGCTCGCGGGCGCGATGGGCTGCGACACCCCCAGTTCCCTCCGCCCTCGGTACCGCCCCCATCACAGGTCTATGCCGGGAGGTGGAAGTAGATCATCGGGTTGTCCGTGCCGGTGCGCACTGGTTCGTCTAAGCCGAGGTCGCGCTTGAGGGCGTGGATCGCGCGGTACGTCTCGGGGGCCTTGGCCTTGGAGGGGGTGAAGTAGGGCGTCTCCTTGTTTGCCAGCCACTTGAGTACAGCCCGCCCCTCGGTGAAGGGCAGGGCGAAGCTCTGGTGGAAGACGTCGTGCACGCTCACCGGGGTCCCGGCGGCGACGCGGGGGAAGAGGTGGTCGATGTACCAGCGGGCGAAGCGGCCGTTGTGTGCGGCGTCCACGAACAGGTACTCAATGCCGTCGGGGACCACGTCAACGTGCTGACGGATGTCGCCCTTGTGGAACGTCCAGCGGTCGGCCGACAGCTCGGCGGGGACGTTGGAGACGACGTTGTCCACGATGTCGTAGGAGTGCAAGTGCCCGGTGCCGTTGTCGCGGAGCGCGGAGAGGATCCAGCTGGTGGACCACCCGTGGAAGGTGCCCAGCTCCATGACCGTCGCGGGGCGGTGCTCGCGCAGGAGCAGGTAGGTGATCTCCGCTTCGAGGTCGTCGAGCTGCGGTGTCATCTTCCCCCGCATGTCGCGGCAGAAGGCCCGTTGCTGGTCGCGCACCTTGGCTAGCGGTTCGGCGTACTTCCGGTACAGCTCACCGAGCAGGTCGAGATCGATCCGCTTCATCGGCCCCCCAATTCACGAGTGTTCCTCCGACCGGCCGGGCACCGGTCCCGGCGGCCGCCCCTCGGTGCCGCGTACCGCGACAGCTGCCGGACAAACCCGGCCGCCTCGATATTATCGCTCCGCTCACACTATTCGCCTTCCGGCGCCGCGGTGAGGGTAAGCAGCACACGTCCGCCGTTTCTGCGATCGAATCCGCTCGACATTTCACCGAGTTCCCATCCCTACCCGGTACCCCCTGCCCCGTGCTCCCGGGACGGATACGGCTCCCACCAGACGCCCCCGAGTCCATCGCCCCTCACCGGCAGCCCGCGCCACCGGGACTTCTTTCGCATGCTCACACGGAAGGAGGAGGCGGCGGCTCGCGCACCCTTGTCCCCTTTCCCCCCGATCCGTCGGAAGGAACGGAAATTGGACCGCCGTACCGAAACGGATCGAGAATGAACGCCCTCGGCTTTTTATCCAAGCACGGCGCATCCACATTTCCCGCGATCGCGGCGGATCGACGAAAAGGGGCGCTGGTAACTCGCCGCGCGGCGGCGTCGGCCGACCTCGTCGAGGCGGTGTCGGATGTCACGACGGGAGGTGGTGCAGCGCCCAGCAGCCTCGCGAATTCCGCGCAGCGCCACCCGCCCTCGGTACCTAAGCCGTGAGCGAGGCGATCAGGTCGAACAGTCCCATGGCCCAGGCGGTGGTGGCGCACAGGGCCACGATCACGGCGACCTCGACCCCGTTGATGACGCGGCGCAGGGAGGCGCGCGGGACATCCGCCAAGCGGATCCAGCTGAGGACGGACACCGCGACACCGAGCGCCAGCGCGATGGCCGGGATCCACGGGCCCAGGGCCGGAACCAGCCTGCTGGAGGCCATGAGGGTGATCCCGAGGCCCACCACCCCGCCGACGCGCAGCGGGAGGACGTGGCCGATCCGGTCGAAGAGCCGGGAGCGCAGGACCAGCAGGAGCGACAGCAGCGCCGCGAGCAGGACGTCGGGAAAGCCCCGGCCCATGAACACCAGGAGCGGCACGGCGGCGACCGCGCTGGCGGCGAAACCCACAACCGCGCCGAGCAGCAGGCGGTCGCTGCTGGTCAGGCTCTCCTCGAAACGCTCACTGTCGACCTGGCCGGAGTGGCGGACCTCGTAGTCGAGGCTCGACAGCCCGCCCATCGCCAGGGCGATGCGGGGCAGGGCGCCAACACCCAGGACGAGGAGGACCGCCAGCGCACGCACCCCCTGGGCCCCGTCGACGAACATGCCGACCGCGCTGATCACGCCACCGGCGACGGTGACCACGGCTAGCGCCGCCACATAGGACAGGCCCAGCTCGTCGATCATCCAGCCGATACCGGCGATGAGGAGGGCACCCACGCTGCCGAACGCGGCGAGGACCAGGACGTCAGCGTTCGGGCTCACCACGTGCACGGCGAACATGCCGGTGGCGGCGCCCCAGGCGCACGCCGTCCCGAAGAGCACGTGGCCGACTCCGGCCATAGAGCGGCGGGTCGCGAACATGACGAGGGCGAGCGCGTAGAGCGCGCCGATACCGGCGATCGCCAAGTTGCCGGGGCTGGACCGGACGTAGGTCATGACGCCCAGCACGATCAGGGGGCCGATGGCGGCCAGCAGCATCCCGAAAGCGAAGGTCGCGGAGGAGCCCCAGAAGCGGGCGGTCTCGTCGATCTCGTCCTCGACGGCGCCGCGCACGTCGTCGATGTGGGCCGGGCGGCCACGTGCGCTGACCCGTTCGAGGAGCAGGACGTCGCCGTCGCCGATGCCCGCGTTCTCCAGGGAGGCCTCGGGGTGGACGGGCTCGCCGTCGCTGGTGGTCAGCGTCCATCCGGCGGGTTCGGTGCCCTCGGTGTCGGGAGAGACCACCCGGATCACCTGCGGAAGGAGGGTGGCCACCGGAACCGTCCCCGGAAGGGCGAGGTCGGCCCAGCGCTGCGGCCCGGTGACCGTCACCCGGCAGTATCCACTCACGTCCGTCGTTTTCCCTCGTGATGGTGGTGGTTCGCGTGCGTTTGCGGAGGTTCCCGCCCCTGGAGTCCAATTAGGCGATTCCACCTGGTTGCGGGATCATTACCGTAGCAACTTCCCACTCCTCCTTTCCCAGGTGCACCGGAGAGATCGCCTTGGCGACCACGCTTGTCCACCGCCCCGCACGACACTCCGTCCCCGACCCCGGCTCCGATCCCCTCGTCATCGCCGCGCCCCCGCAGTTGCCGGACAACCCCCCGGCCACGAGCTCCATGACGATGATGATCATGCCGGTGATCAGCGGTTCGGGCTCGCTGCTCATGGCGGTCACCATGGGAAACCGCCCGCTGTACGCGGCCGGGGCCATGCTCGTCATGCTGGCCAGCGTCGCCGTGGGCGTCACCATGTTCCTCGCCCAGCACAACGGGCCGCGCAAGCGCATCCGGGAGCAGCGCGAACGCTACCTCGACTACCTCGACCAGCTGCGCGAGACCGTGCGGGATGTTGCCGCGACCCAGCGCAGGGGCAGCGCGTTCCGGCACCCCGCGCCGGACCTGCTCACCGAACCGGCCCGGCTTCCGGCCCGCCGGTGGGAGCGGCGAGCGTCCGACCCCGACTTCCTGCACCTGCGCGTCGGCACCGGCACCCGGCCCCTGGCGCGCCCGCTCAGCCTCAAGGTCGACGCCTCTAACCCGCTGGTCGTCTACGACCCCGTGTGCCAGGGGCTCGCCGACCAGCTCGTCGAGCTCTACGCGCAGGTGCCCGAGGAACCCCTGGTGGTGCCGCTGCGTGAGCTGGGCGTCGTTTCGGTCATCGGCGACCGGGCGGCGGGGCGCGCGTTGGCGCGCTCGCTCGTCGCCCAGCTCGCCACCTTCTCCGCGCCCGAGGACGTGCGGCTCGGTGTGGTGCGCCACGCGCGCCTGCTGCCCGAGTGGGACTGGCTGAAGTGGCTGCCGCACAACGCTCACGACGACATCACCGACGGACCGCTCCCGGCGCGGCTGGTGGCGGGCAACACCGTGGAGATGGCGGAGCTGCTGTCGGCCGAGATCGAGCAGCGCACCCTCGACATGCAGCGCCGCCGCGGGCGCCCGCCGGGCCCGGGCACGCAGCGGCTGGTGATGATCGTGGACGGCGAGTTCCAGGCGACACTGTCGGGACTGGCCGCCGAACCGCCGGTCTCGTCCCTGGCCGACCTCGGTATCCACCTGATCATGCTGCTGGGCGAGCGGCGGGAGGAACCCGAACAGGTCGACATGCGGCTGTATGTGACCGCGGACGGCAAACTCACCGAGGACACCGACGACACCGCACCAGGCGGCGGCAGCGCAAGCGGTAGCGCCGCCACGGGCCGCGACACCGAGGCACCGCGCACTCCCCTGGAGGGGACCGCCGACCAGGCGAGCGTCGCGCTGCTCACCTCCCTGTCGCGGATCCTGTCGCCGATGCGGCTGGCCGCCAGCGACGGCGCCGACGTCCTGCACACCACCGTCGACCTCCCGGAGATCCTGGGCGTGTCCGACGTCGCCCAGCTCGACGCGCGCCACACGTGGAAGCCCCGCAGCACCAACGACTACCTGCGGGTCCCGATCGGTGTCGGCCCCTCGGGGAACCTGGTCCTCCTCGACCTGAAGGAGTCGGCGTTCGGGGGCATGGGCCCCCACGGGCTGGTCGTGGGCGCCACCGGCTCGGGCAAGTCCGAGATGCTGCGCACCCTGGTCGCCTCCCTGGTCATCAACCACTCCCCCGAGCACCTGGCCCTGCTCCTGGTCGACTTCAAGGGCGGTGCCACGTTCGCCGATACCGACCGCCTGCCCCACAGCGCCGGCCTGATCACCAACCTCGCCGACGACGACACCCTGGTCGCCCGCTTCCGCGAGGCCATGTACGGCGAACTCACCCGCCGCCAGCAGCTCCTCAAGGACGCCGGCAACCTGCCCAACCTCCACGCCTACGAGGCCCTGCGCGCCCAGCGCCCCGACCTGGAGCCCCTGCCGCACCTTCTGGTCATCATCGACGAGTTCTCCGAGCTGCTGACCGCCCACCCCGACTTCGCCGAGCTGTTCGTGGCCATCGGCCGCATCGGCCGGTCCATCGGCGTGCATCTGCTGCTGGCCACCCAGCGCCTGGAGTCGGGCAAGATCAAGGGGCTGGAATCCCACCTGTCCTACCGCATCGGCCTGCGCACCTTCTCCGAGGCCGAGAGCCGCGAGGCCATCGGTGTGGGCGACGCCTACCACCTGCCCCCCGAACCGGGATCGGGCTACCTCAAGGTCGACACATCGGTGTTCGAACGCTTCAAGGCCGCCATGGTCTCCGGCCCCTATATCCCGCCCGCGGAGGCCACCAGCGATGATGACCCGGTCCTCCCGGTGATCTCCTACAACGCTGTCGGGGCGCTGCTGGGCCTGTCGGACCTCGCGGGTGACGACGCGGCCGGCGACGCGGACGGCGACGGCTCGACGACCCGCAGCGTGCTGCAGGTCGCCGTGGATCGCCTGGTCGCGGCCGAAGCGGAGCCGGTGCGACCCGTGTGGCTGCCCCCGCTGCCGACGGCACTCACCCTGGACACGCTGTTCGAGCAGGTCGCCGCCGAGGACGGCAGCGCAGCCAGCCGGGAGGACGCCGAGCCGGACGCGGCCGAAATGCGCGCCTACATCGGCCTCACCGACATCCCGCGCGACCAGCGGCAAGAGCCAACGGCTGTGGACTTCACCGGCGCCGACAGCAACATCGTGGTGCTCGGCGGGCCGCAGACGGGCAAGAGCACACTGCTGCGCACGATGATCGCGAGCCTGGCGTGGCGGTACCCGCCCGGCCGGGTCGCGATCTACGCGGTCGACTTCGGCGGCGGCGGCCTCGCGGCCCTGGAAGGACTCCCGCACGTGGCGGGTGTGGCCGGCCGGTCCGACCCCGAGCGGGTGCAGCGGATCCTGTCCGACGTGTCCACGCAGCTCGACCAGCGCGAGCAGGTGTTCCGGAGTGTCGGCCTGGACTCTCCGGCGGGGCTGCGCAAGGCGCGCGCCGAGGGGAAGGTGCCCAAGGGCATCGCGGGCGACGTGTTCCTGATGATCGACGGGTGGTCGTCGGTTCGCGAGAACTTCGAGGACGCCGACGACGTGCTGCTCGACATCGTCACGCGCGGGCCGTCCCTGGGCGTGCACACGATCCTCACGGGCGCGGCGAGCTCGCAGGTCCGCAGCAAGCTGGCGGCCTTCTTCGGCGGCCGGATCGAGCTGCGGCTGACCGACCCGTTCGACTCGGGCATCGGCCGCAAGATCGCTGAGGAGATCCCCAAGGACGTCCCGGGCCGGGCCCTGCTGGCCGACGAGAACATGGCCCACATCGCCCTGCCGCGGGTCGACGGCGTCGCCGACGACCAGGACCTCGGCGCGGGCGTGCGCGACCTCGTCACCCAGGTCGGCAAGCGCTGGACCGCGCGGGCCGTCCAGCAGGTGCGGACGCTGCCGGATCTGGTCGAGCTGGAGGAGCTGACGCGCACGCACGACGGACCGGAACTGGTGCTCGGAATGGCGGAGCGGACCCTGGAACCGGCCCTGCTGCACCTGTCCGAGGAACCGCACCTGATGGTCTTCGGCGACCCGCAGACGGGCAAGAGCGCCCTGCTCCGCGGCCTCCTGCGGCAGCTCACCCAGCGCCCGCCGGAGGAGGTGGGCATCGTTCTGGTCGACTTCAAGCGCGCCCACCTCGGCGTGGTCGGCGAGGAGCACCTGCTCGCCTACTGCACCGAGGCGCAGTTCACCCAGCAGATCGCCGGTCAGCTGGCCGGCTCCGTCAAGGAACGCCTGCCCGGCCCCGACGTCACCCCCCAGCAGCTGCGGCAGCGCAGCTGGTGGAAGGGGCTGGAACTGTTCGTGGTGGTCGACGACCTCGACCTGGTCAGCAACCGCCAGGGCAACCCGCTGGCCCCCCTGGCCCAGTTCATCCCGCAGGGCGCCGACCTCGGCCTCCACCTCATCGTCGCCCGCCGCACGGGCGGCGCCGGCCGGGCCCTCTTCGAACCCATCCCCCAGGCCCTCACCGACGCGGCCACCACCGGCGTCCTCTTCTCCGGCGACCGCATGGAAGGCCGCCTCGCCAACGGCGTCGCCTCCCGGCCCCTCCCACCCGGCCGCGCCCTGCTGGCCCGCCGCGGGCAGCGGCCAGAACAACTCCAGGCCCCCTGGAGCGACCCGCCGGAGTAGGCGCACCGCGCGGCCCGGACCGGGGACGCCGTTCGATCCCGCGGGGGTATGCCCTCGCCCCGCGGGATCGCGTTCCGCGGCCTGGTTCAGTCCGATCGCCGGACCGGGGCGGGGATGTCGGGTGCCTGCTCGCGGCAGCGGGTCTCCTTCGCCGCGCACGCCGCCACGAGTCCGACCGCGGCCAGTGCGATAGGCAGCGCCAGGGCGACCTGGTAACCACCCAGGTCACGCGATGTGTGGTCCAAGACCCACCCGAAGGCGGGCTGGATCACGGCCGACGCCGCGAACACACCATCACCGCCAGCACCGCCGACACCAGACTGGCGACGCCGAACAGGGTCCGCCGCGACCAATGCTCGATCAAGAGCGCCGTCGGCGAGCCGGCGGCGATGCTGCCGACGTTGGCGATCAGCATCGTCACACTGGTCACCAGCCCGTACCGGTGGGCGGGGAACGCCTGGGCGTTGAAACGCATCACTCCGACGAACACCGCCGACATCCCCAGTCCTGTCAGGATCGGTCCGCAGGTCGCCTGTACCAGGCCTCCGGCTGTGGCCAAGAGGACCGATCCCAGGGCGACAACGGCAGATGCGGCCGCCACACTGGATCGCGCCCCATAGCGGTCGAGGACCATGCCCGCGGGTATCTGCGCGGCGGTGTAGATCCAGAAGTGCCCAGCCGCCAGAACCCCGAGGCCCGTGGCCGAAGCTCCGAGGCTGGTGGCGATGGTGTCCGCGAACGTCGCCGGCGCGAACCGGTGAAAGAACCCGATACCGCAGATGGTGGCCGCTTGGTGGAGGGCCACCGTCCGTGTCCGGTTCGCCGCGGGTTCGCCGGTTGTCAGGGAGCACCGTCATACTGGTTCTCTCTGGTCTCATTGAGACATTGGGGGCGGAGCACCGCCCGGAAGGTGGTTCCGCCGTTCTCCCCCTCCCCCGGGTGTCGAGGGTCGGAGGGCTGAGGTTCCTCGTTCGGAAAGGCGGATGTATGCGTCGCGCGCGTGCGCTGGTTGGGGTTGCGGCCGCGGTCGCGTTGCTGCTCACCAGTGCCTGTAGCGGGGCCGCCGGGACAGCGGACGGGGGTGGTGGGGGCGGCTCCTCCGAGAAGGACGAATTGACCGGGCTGGCGCTGGTCTTCCGGGGGTACGAGGGGGGCGACCCCGAGGAGAGTCAGGCGCTCGTGTTCGTGGATCCCGAGAGCGGGACGGAGAAGGCCGCCGTCGCCCTGCCCGAGCGCGCCCTGGATCCGATGGTGTCGGGCATTCCGGCGTACGCGATGTTCTCGGATGACTGGCGGTACTTCGTCTACTCGGCACAGGACAACAGTGACCTCCAGTTGGCCCAGCTCAACGCCGACCAAACCGCCTATGAGCCCCTCGCGGCGATCAGCGCGCAGGCCTCCGAGCAGTGGGGCGAACCGCGGATCCAGGGGGATCGGATCTGGTTCTCCGCTCGAACGCCGGGCACCCCGTCGACCGCGCGCGTCATGTCGGTTCCGCTGGACGATCCGACCGCGTCGCCGAAGCAGGCCGGGCAGTTGCCCGCGGGTGAGGGCGGAAAGCCCGCCTCCTGGGAGCTGACGCCCGACGGCGCGGTACACATCCGCGAACAGGTACCGGTCACGCAGATGACCGGCCAGGACGGCAGTTCGCTCACCGTCCGCAAGAACGGTGATCATCTGATGAACGCGACGCTCGCGGCGGGCGGAAAGCAGTGGCAGAGCCTGGACTCCACCCCCGTCTGGGGCGAGGGCAACATCATCGTCGGCCCGGCGGACCAGGGCAACGGCGTGCCGGACGGCGAGGGCGGCGCGCGGCTCATCACCCTCGATGACACCGGCCAGGGCTACACGACCATTCAGCTGCTCGACGCGAGTGACGGTGTGGTGGAGCAGTACGCGCCCGCACCCAAGCGCGACGGGGTGCTGCTGCAGACCGACTCGACCTGGTACCGGGTCGACCTTGAGGACGGCACGCCGAACCGGACCGCCGACTTCCCCGCTCCGCACGACGCCTCCATGGACGGCCACCCCCTGGTCGCGGGCTGGACGAGCTAAACCGCCCCCGGGCGGCCCACCTGTTCGCCTGTCCTTTTCCCGTTTTCCCGGCAGCAGCGGCCGTCCGCCCGGCCCACCGATGAATGACTCGCGGGACGAGTGGCCGTCCCGCGCACCCCCCGCTCCTCCCTGATCCCCCTCTCGATAGATCGGACTGCGATGCACCAGCACCCGCCCATGCCCCAACCCGAGCTCCCGTGGGGGCCGATGCGGCCCCCCAGGGCGCCGGAGAGCGCGGCCGACACCTACGGGGCCCAGTACGGCCCCCCGAGCGCGAACCAGCCCTATCCGGGAGCACCGCAGGCCGCTCCCCACCCGGCGCCGCGACCGCCGGTGGCCCCGCTGCCCGCCGCGACGGCCCAAGCGGCGCGGCAGAAGGAGCTCGGCGATCCCCTCAGCGTGCACTCGGAGACGGGGAGCCCCTGGCGCGGCGGGCTGAAATTCCTCATCAGCGTCGTGGCGCTGTTCGCGGTCCCGGTCGTGCTGGAGACGTCCGGGTGGGACACCCCCGACGTCATGCTCCGCCTTCTCCTCATCGCCCCCGCCGTGACGTTCCTCCTCTGGATGGTGGCCCTGAACCGTCGGCGCAAGAGCGCCTACGTGTTCGAACACGGGTTCATGACCCGGAAAGGGAGGACCCACACGGCGGTGAACTGGGGCGAGATCGCCGCGTTCCAGCACTCCTCGGCCAACCACCCAGCAGGTGACATCAAGATCCGGCTGCACAGTGGAGAGAAGGTCCGCCTCCGAGGGATGCACATCCCCGGTTCGGTCGAGATGTTCCCGGCACTGCTGCGGGCCGCGGCCCACTTCGGCTGGCCCCCGAAGTAGCCGCGGCTAACCCGCGACGGCGCGCCGGGCACGCTCGACGATCCGCCGTAGCCGGTGGTGGTGGGCACCGGGCCAGAACACCCGGCCGCAGGAGGCGCAGCGGGAGAAGGTGTCGTAGGTGGCGCGCGTGCCCGCCATCAGTTCGTCGGTCACGTCGGCCTTGGCGACACCGTTGAGCTGGCCGTTGCAGGCCAGGCAGCGGGTCCACGGCCGGAGTGGCGGATTGAAGCGCTCCAGGACCTCGGTGAGCTGCGCGTCGGGGGCATCGGCGCGGACGTGTGCCCCCAACCGCAGGCAACGGCGGAACAGCAGCCCGCGATCGCGGGTGAGCAGCACCCGCTGCTCGGCGTTGGCGCGGTCGATCAGCGTGTCGTCGTCGAACTCGTCGGGGTAAGCGGTGTCGACGCCGACGAGGCGCAGACGGCGGGCCAGGGTGCCCAGGTGGACATCGAGCACGAAGCGCGGCGGCCACACCGGGAGCGCCTGCGGGAGAGGAGGCGGACCGACTTCGATGAGGTCGCCGGCTCGTGGGCGATAGTCGGCGCTGACCTCGCGGCCGCGATTGGCGAGGGCGCCGACCTCTGTCAGGGGGACACCCAGGGACTGCACGATGTGGCCGAGGCTGGCGCTGTCGTCGTGGTCGAGCCGCACCACGCCGCCGCGGTGCCGCGGCGCGAGGAAGAACCGGAGTTCCTCGGCGACGCGCAGCGTGAGGGTCATCGCGGGGTCCTCCTTGTCTCTGTGGTCTCTCCCTGCCTCTCTCTGTCCCTCTCCCCGTGCGGCTCCTCGACGGTCCCGTCCACCGGCTCGATGCCGGGACGCATCGACACCACGGGATGCCGGTCCGGCTCGTCTTTCAGTCTCGCACCCGCGGTGGATACGGGTTATCCCCGATCTTTGATGAGAAGATGACGACTCTTTTGGCCGATATGGGCGGTCCGGACCGACCCTACGTTCCTATCCTGGCGCGATGACCAACAGACCTCCATCGACCGCCACTGAGCAGCCCGGATGGTCGGCCCGGGCCTGGTCCCTGGTGATCGTGGGCTATCTGCTCTCCTTCGGACTCTCCAGTGCGGTGGCCGTCGGCATCCTGGTCGGCAGCCCCATCGAGCTCGGCAGGTTCATCCCGGCTCCCAGCGGCGTAATCATCGCCCTGTACCAGGCCGGATTCCTCGTCGCCCCCCTCGCGCTCCTGCTCGCCCACCGGGGCCTGCGCCTGTCCGCCACCGAGCTCGGACTGCGGGGTGTGACAGTAGGGCGAGCCATTGGCGCGGCCGGCGCCGCCTACGTGGCGATGAAGCTCGGTTTCGAGGTGCTCTTCCTCTTGCCCGAGTGGCCCACACCCGAGGTCTCGACACCGCTGTGGATGACGTTCCTCTCCGAGGTGCACGGCGGCTTCGTGGAGGAACTGCTGATCCTCGCCCTGCCCATGGCCATCATGAACCGCCTGGGCTGGGGGTGGCCGGCTCAGCTGCTGGTGCTGGTCGTGCTGCGCACGCCCTTCCACCTCTACTACGGCCCCCAGGCGCTCGCATTCACCCTCGTGTGGATGGCGGGCTACCTGCTCGTCTACCGCCAGGTTCCACTGGTGTGGTCCTTCATGGCGGCACACCTGGTCTACAACCTGGCCAACTTCCCCCTTATCCCCGGATACCTGCGGCTCGGCGCTGGTGTGGGCCTCACCATCATCGGCGTGGTCGCCATCGTGCGGTGGATCGCGGGCCGGAGGCGCCAACGGAGGTCTTCACCGCAGTCGGGGGTGCAGCCCTAGAGCCTCGTCGCCACCACCCGGGGCGGTACATGCGCGGCCTCGCGACAGATCTCCGTGCTGATCCGCGTGCTGGTCACCGTGCTGGTCTGCGTGTCCGTCCCTTGCCCGCGGGCGGGAGGGCGAACGGTGAGCGCGCGACAGGACCGACGCCGCCCTTCCATGGGCGAGAGCGGACGGCCCCCACGCCCCCGTACGGTGCGGGCGCGCCCGCGAACTCGCCGATGGCGCCCGATCAAGGAGAGGCGGGACGGAGGGGCCGCCCCCGCCCGCGCTAGATCCACATCCACACGCTGTGGACGACAGGGGCGGCCCACTGCCAAAGGACACGTACCGGACCTGCCGCCGGTTCACCGGTCCGCAGCACCGATCGACGCGCCCCGCGCGTGTTCGTCGTCCTCGACGGCGGCGCTGGAAACACGGACCGGCCTCGGGGAAAGTCCCGCGAGGCCGGTCCGTAGCGTGCGCGTCCCGGGTGGGGATCCGGATCAGCCCCAGGCCAGGGAGACCGTCTCCGGGTCCTCCAGTACCGCGCCGACATCGCGCAGCACCTTCGATCCCAGTTCGCCGTCGACAAGGCGGTGGTCGAAGGACAGCGACAGGGTCGTCACCTTGCGGACCTTGAGCTTGCCCTTGTGCACCCACGGCATGTCGCGGATCTGGCCGAACGCCAGGATCGCGGCCTCACCCGGGTTGAGGATGGGCGTGCCCGCGTCGACGCCGAAGACGCCGACGTTGGTGATGGTGATGGTGCCGCCGGTCATGTCGGCCGGGGTGGTCTTTCCCGTGCGCGCCGTTTCGGTGAGCCGCTGCAGCTCACGGGCGAGCTCGGGCAGCGGCTTGGTGCCCGCGTCCTTGATGTTGGGCACGACCAGGCCGCGGTCGGTGGCGGCCGCGATCCCCAGGTTCACGTAGTTCTTCACCACGATCTCCTGCGCCTGCTCGTCCCACGTCGCGTTCACCTCGGGGTGCCGCCGAACGGCGGTGAGCAGGGCGCGGGCCACCAGCAGCAGCGGGGAGACCTTGGTGTCGGCGAACTCCCGGCGCTCCCGGAGCTTGCGCACGGCCTTCATCGTCTTGGTGACGTCGACCTGCAGGAACTCGGTGACGTGCGGGGCCGTGAAGGCGCTGTTCACCATGGCCGCGGCGGTGCGCTTGCGCACGCCCTTGATCGGGACGCGCTGCTCGCGCGCTGCGGGCTCCGCGCTCACGGGCGCCGCCGGTGCCTCGGCCGTCTCGGGCGCCTCAGCGGGGGCCGGAACGGCCGGTGCGGGGGCCGCCGCCTCGCTGTGGCGGTGCACGTCCTCGCGGGTCACCAGACCGCCGGGGCCGGTGGGGGTGACCGCGCGCAGATCCACCCCGAGGTCCTTGGCGAGCTTGCGCACGGGCGGCTTGGCCAGGGCGCGGGTGGTGCCGCCGTTGAGGGGCGCCGACTGCTGTGTCGACGGCGCGGGCTGCTGCTCCTCGGCGGGGGCAGACGGCGCCGGGGCCTGCGGGGCGGCCGCGGCTTCCGCTGCCGGAGCCGCCGCGCCCTGGGGACGCTTGCGGCGACGGCGCTGCGTGGGCGCGGCCTTTTCGCCGTAGCCGACCAGCGGCTTCTCCTTCTCGTCCTCCTCGGCGGGGGCCGCCGCGGCCTCCTCCGCCGCGGGGGCCTCCGGGGCGGCACCGGCGCTGCCGTCGGATACCCGGATGATCGGGGTTCCCACGTCGACGGTCTCCCCGGCCTCCACGAGCAGCTCGGTGACGGTCCCGGCGAACGGGCACGGCAGCTCCACGGCGGCCTTGGCGGTCTCGATCTCGCAGATCATCTGGTTGACCTTGACCTCGTCGCCGGGCTGCACATACCACTGCAGGATCTCGGCGTCGACGAGCCCTTCACCCACATCGGGCAGGCGGAACTCCTGAACTCCTTGCTGAACCATGCTCACCTGGCTCCCTTAGAACGCGAACGCGCGGTCGACACCGTCGAGTACCCGATCAAGGTCGGGCAGGTAGTGCTCCTCCAGCCGGGACTGGGGATAGGGGGTGTCGAATCCCGCGACCCGGATGACCGGAGACTCCAGGTGGTAGAAGCACGCCTCGGTGACCCGGGCGGCGATTTCCGCGCCCAAGCCGCTGGTGAGAGGTGCCTCGTGGGTGACGATGAGGCGTCCGGTGCGCTTCACCGACTCGACGACGGTGTCGTAGTCGACGGGCGCGAGGGAGCGAAGGTCGATCACCTCGATCGAGTGGTCCGTGTCGGCTTCCGCGGCCTGCAGGGCCGTCTTGACCATGGGTCCGTAGGCGAGGAGGGTGGCGTCGGTGCCGGGGCGGGCGATGCGCGCGCTGCCCATGGGGGTGGCCGTGTGCAGCGGCGCCTCGGTGTCGACTTCGGCCTTCTCGTAGTAGCGCCGCTTGGGCTCGAAGAAGACCACCGGGTCGTCGGAGGCGATGGCTTGCTGGATCATCCAGTAGGAGTCGACCGCGTTGGCCACGGTCACCACGCGCAGCCCGGCGGTGTGCGCGAAGTACGCCTCGGGGGACTCGCTGTGGTGCTCGACCGCGCCGATGCCGCCGCCGTAGGGGATGCGGATGACGACGGGAAGCTTCACCTTGCCCGCCGCGCGTCTGTGCATCTTGGCAAGCTGCGTGAAGGTCTGGTTGGTGGCCGGGAAGAAGAAGCCGTCGAACTGGATCTCGCACACCGGGCGGTAGCCGCGCAGGGCCAGGCCGATCGCCGTGCCGATGATGCCGGACTCGGCCAGGGGGGTGTCGATGACCCGGTCGGCGCCGAAGTCCTTGTGCAGACCGTCGGTCACCCGGAACACGCCGCCGAGTTTGCCGACGTCCTCGCCCATGATGAGGACCTTGGGGTCGGCCTCCATCGCGCGCCGCAGCCCCGCGTTGATGCCCTTGCCGATCGTGAGTTTCGTGCTCATAGGGTCACCGGCCCCCTTCCGCGCCGCTGTCCTCGAAGGAGGCGAGATAGTCGGCGAACTCCGCGCGCTGGCGGTCGATGTGGACGTTGGGCTCCGCGTAGACCTCGTTGAAGATGTCCAACGGGTCGGGGTCGGACATGGTTCTGCACTCGTGGCGTACGCGCTCGCCGAGCTGGTCCGACTCGGCCTCGACCCCGGCGAAGAACGCCTCGTCGGCCATCCCTTCCTTCTCCAGGTAGGCGCGCAGCCGCAGGATCGGGTCCTTGCGCTCCCACTCCTCCAGTTCCGCGGACACGCGGTAGCGGCTGGGGTCGTCGTTGGTGGTGTGCGCCCCCATGCGGTAGGTGAACGCCTCGATGAGCGTGGGCCCCTGGCCCTCGCGGGCGCCGTTGAGGGCCGCGCGGGTGACCGCGAGGCAGGCGAGGACGTCGTTGCCGTCGACACGCACGCCCGGGAAACCGAACCCGGCCGCGCGTTTGTACAGCGGTACACGGGACTGGCGCTCCAACGGCTCGGAGATGGCCCACTGGTTGTTCTGGCAGAAGAACACGACCGGGGCGTTGTTGACCGCCGCGAAGTTGAACGCCTCGTTGGTGTCGCCCTGGCTGGTGGCCCCGTCGCCGAAATAGGCGATGACCGCGGCCCCGTCCTCGCCGACGGAGCCGTCGCGCTGCACGCCCATGGCGTACCCGGTCGCGTGCAGGGCCTGGCTGCCGATCACGATCGTGTACAGGTGGAAGCCGTGCTCGCGGGGGTCCCAGCCGCCGTTGGTCACGCCGCGGAACATGCCCAGCAGCTCCCGGGGCTCGATGCCGCGGCACCACGCCACACCGTGCTCGCGGTAGGAGGGGAAGGCCATGTCGTCCGGGCGCAGCGCGCGCCCCGAACCGATCTGTGCCGCTTCCTGGCCGAGCAGCGAGGCCCACAGGCCGAGCTCGCCCTGGCGTTGCAGCGCCACCGCCTCAGTGTCGACCCGGCGGACCAGAACAAGGTCACGGTAGAGCCCGCGCACGTCCTCGGGGTCGATGTCGAGCGGGTAGTCGGGGTGCTCTGTGAACACCCCCTCGGGGGTCAGGAGCTGGACCAGCTCCGGTTCCTCATGCGCGGTGTTGTTCGACACCTGTCGCTCCTCGGGGTTCTCGGGGCCGATCTCGCGGGGTACCGCTGGTCGGCCGGATCTCAGCCCGCTTACCCGGGGTAACGGGTATGGGCAGGCAGCCCTACCGACATCGTGACAGAACTCACCACGGTTGGCGCAAGGCCTGGGTTGCACCTTTTCGGTTGCAACCCATGATGTCCGAGAACCGCAAAAGCGCAACTACCAGGACTTCCTACCTTTCGCAAGGCCGTCCGAAGAAAAATTCGGACATCCGACAAACTCGTTCACTCGGGTCTGACCGGGCCTCCACGCGCGACGCGCGGACCGCGAAAAGATCACCCAACGCACAGAAGGACGTCACTATGAGTGACGTCCTTCTGTGCGTTATGGGGGAACCGGATGGGACAGGGACAGGCGGTACAGGTGCAGAGGAAGCGACCGCGTCAGGCGGCCGCGCGCACGCCCCGCTCACGGGCATAGTCGGTGAGCATCTCGCGCAGCTGCCGCCGGGCGCGGTGCAGCCGCGACATGACGGTGCCCAGCGGGGTCCCCATCCGAGCGGCCACCTCCTTGTAGGAGTAGCCCTCGATGTCGATGAGGTAGACGACGAGACGGAACTCTTCGGGCAGCTCCGCCAGGGCCACGCGGATGTCGGAGTCGGGAAGGTGGTCGAGCACCTCCATCTCCGCGGAGCGGGCACCGGACGAGGTGTGCGCGTCGGCAGCGGCGAGCTGCCAGTCCTTGATCTCGTCGGTGGAGTCCTGCAGCGGCTCGCGCTGCTTCTTGCGGTAGCCGTTGATGAAGGTGTTGGTCAGAATCCGGTACAGCCAGGCTCGCAGGTTGGTCCCGGCCTTGAACTGGTGGAAGTTGGCGAACGCCTTCGTGAACGTCTCCTGGACCAGGTCCTCGGCGTCGGCCGCGTTGCGCGTCATGCGCAGTGCGGTGGGGTACAACTGGTCGGCGTAAGGCGTCACCGCCGTGACGAAGTCCAGTTCCTCCGGGGCTTCCGAAGCTTCTGTGGTAGCGGCGGTGCGCTCAAGTTGAATGGTCGCCAAATCTCCCCCTTTTCCGACGACCGGATGATCGCTGCCACCCTGGTAGACGCACGAAAGAGCCCATTATGATGCCACGAACAAGGGTGATGAGTGTCACCAATCGGGCGATTCGGTACCTCCCAGGCGTAAGTATGCGGTAAGGAAACGGGCGCGCGGAGCCCCGGACGACCGGAGTGTGCGCAGGTGCCGTACGCTTTTCCCGGCCCCCTCCCGCAGCGTGGAGTGGCGCCCGCCCAAGCCCGTGAAGTGTGGCACAACCGTGGAGGACCCCGTGGCCCGCGTCATCGTCGACGTCATGCTCAAGCCGGAGATCCTGGACCCCCAGGGCCAGGCCATCGTGGGGGCGTGTGGCCGGCTCGGCTTCGAGGGCGTCACCCAGGTGCGCCAGGGCAAGCGCTTCGAGGTGGAGGTGGACGGCGAGGTCGACGACGCCAGGCTGACCGACATCCGCCGCCTCGCCGAGACTCTGCTGGCCAACCCCGTGATCGAGGACTTCGAGCTGCGCGTCGCCTGACGCCCGCGCCCGCGACTCCCCGCTGATCTCGGCGATATCGACCGAATATCGGGGGACTCAAGTTTCGGGTTTTTGGGGAGAAGGTGACAGGCCGCTTGCCCTGAGGTGAGATAACCCCTGGCCCCCTGCCGCGGGCCCGGAAACAAGGGAAGCATCGACGGTGCCAAAAGAAAGACCTCTCACGAGGAGCCGCCGATGCTTCCGGCACCGATGCTACCCCCGGGCTGGCTCGCCCTACTCGCGATCTTCCAGGCCTGTTTCACCGCGCCGACCTACCGCCTGTTCACCGCGGTGGCCACCGGCGCCGTCTGCCAGGTCGGCCGGGCCACCCTCACCGGCATGCAGCGCGCAGCCGGGCTGGGCACCGCGGTGTCCCACCACCGGTTCAGCGACTTTTTCGCCCGCAACCGGTGGGACGCCCACCAGCTGGGCGAACGCCTGGCCCTCTGGGTAGCCGACCACTTCGTCCCACCCGGCGAGGCGGTGCAGGTCGTGGTGGACGACACCCTGCTGGAGCGCTGGGGCCGCAAAGTGTTCGCCCGGATGCTCTCCCACGACGGCTCCGCCCAACACACCACCGCCCTGACCTGGGGCAACCGGTTCGTCGTGGTGGCGATCGCGGTGCGTGTGCCCCAGATCAGCCCGCGGGCTATCGCGCTGCCGGTCCTCATCGCCCTGCACCAGCCCCGCCCCCGCCGCACCGGGGACAAGCGCACCCGCCTGGGACGGGCCGCCAGCGCCCTGGAGTCCGCCCAACGCAGGTGGGCCCCCCACGCCCAGCGCATCCGGGACCGCCGGGCCGCGCGGGCGGCGGCCGCCGCCCGCGGGCACCGCCTGCCCGGCACCCCGCAGCAGCCCGGCTCGCGGCGCGCCCGGCGCGCCCAGCACGCCTGGCAGCGCCTCCAGGACGCACGAACCGCATGGGAGCGGGCCCTGGACCACGTGCAGGCCTGCACCAGCGCCACCGCCGCACCGGCCGCGGGCGGCGGCGAGCGGCCCTCGGCCCCCGACATCGCCGTGGCCCTGGTGTGGCGCCTGGCCCAGGTGCTGGGCCGGCCGGTGCACGTGGTGGCCGATGCCGCCTACTCCACTCCGGCCCTGGCCGCCCTGCCCGACACCGTGACCTGGACCGTGCGCCTCAAGCACACCGCGGTGCTCCACCGCGCCCCCGCCCGCACCGGCACCGCCACCCGCCTGGGCCGCCCCGGCCAGATCGCCGGGGCGGCCCCCTTCACCCCCCTGGCGGACCCGGCCTGCTCAGCCGCTGATGTGCCCTGCTACCGGGCCACCCTGGGCCACACCCCCCTGCGCCTGGTCCTCATCCGCAACCCGCACACCACCACCGGATATGACGCGGCGCTGCTGAGCACCGACACCGCCACCCCCACCACCGGCGTCATCGCCCGCTACCGCGACCGGTGGGCCATCGAGACCTGCTTCCGCGACGCCAAGCAGCACCTGGGCCTGGGCCAGCCCCACAACCGGGTGCCCGCCGCGGTGCGCCGCACCGCCCCCCTGCAGCTTTTGTGCTACACCCTGGTCATCTGCTACTACGCCCTGCACGGGCAACCCGGTCCCGACACCGCGCGGCGCCGTGCCGAGGCGCCCTACTACACGGCCAAGGCCCGCCCGGCGTTCATCGACATGGCCGCGCGGCTGCGCCGCGACATCATCCGCGCCCGGCATGCGCCCGCGATCACGGAAGTCTGCGCTGACCACCCCGACCAGCCAGAACAGCGGATCACCGAGATCGAACAGATCCTCAGCGACATCGGGGCGTTATAACCCCCAAAAACCCGAAACTCCAGCGGGGGAAATAAGGTCGATATCGCCGAGATCAGCGGGCAAGGGGGCTCCCCTGCGACCTCCTGCGGGTTTGCCCCGCCTGAGGCTCAGGACACCCCAAACGGCCCGAACGTCCCGTTTCGTCACGCTTCCCCCGGGAAGCTTCCTAGGCAAATGACGAACGGTCGTGAGGGTCTGTTGATGGACGAGCAATTCTCGATCACCCTCCCCCGTCAGGCGTACACCGTCGCCGTGATGCGGGACGTGCTCCGCACCGCGCTCCGCGCCCGCGGCATCTGCGACGACTGCAGCTACCCGATCCTGATCGCCGCCACCGAGGCCTGCGCCAACGCCGTCGACCACGGAGCTCCCGCCCCCGACTACGCGGTCCGGGTGCGGTTCCGCTCATCACTGTGCCTCGTGGAGATCAGCCACCAAGGCCCGGGGTTCCGGGCCGGCCGGGTGCCCCTTCCGGAAGTCGAATGGGAGTCGGGAAGGGGCATTCTGCTGATGCGGGCCCTCATGGACGACGTGGTCTTCCATGCCACCGCATCGGGCGGAGTGACCGTGTGGATGGACAAGCACCTGCACGCCACCGAACCGACACGCCACCCCCAGTGCGGGGCGGCCAGCGTACTTCCACAGCCCTGCTGAGCAGGGCCGGAGGGCAGGCGGGCCACGGCCCGCGACGGCCACGGCCCGCGACGGCCGCGGCCCGCCTGCGGCGACAGCGGAAGGGGCCGACCCGCGACCATGGCCCCGCCCCACCCCGCGCGACCACCACACGCGTCACCCGCCACCCCAACAGCGGAGGTCAGCAGGTACCCTCAGGACCGGATGCGCCGGTCGTGCCGACCTCGGTTCACCACACAAGGCCCGATCTCCCACCGACGATCTTTCGGAGAGTGCCCATGACAGCCCGTGTGGGCGTCGTCACCTTTCCCGGTTCCCTCGACGACACGGACGCCATGCGGGCGATCCGCATCGCCGGCGCCGAACCCGTCGCGCTCTGGCACGACGACGCCGACCTGAAGGGCGTGGACGCCGTCGTCCTGCCCGGCGGCTTCTCCTACGGCGACTACCTGCGCTGCGGCGCCATCGCCCGGTTCGCGCCGATCATGACGGAGCTGGTCCCGGCCGCGAAGTCGGGCGCCCTGCCGGTCCTGGGCATCTGCAACGGCTTCCAGATCCTGTGCGAGAGCCACCTGCTTCCGGGTGCGCTGACGCGCAACTCCTCGCTCCGCTTCATCACCCGCGACCAGCGCCTGCGGGTCGAGTCCACCGCCACCGCCTGGACCAGCCGCTACGCCAAGGACCAGGAGATCCTCGTCGTCCTGAAGAGCGGCGAAGGCGCCTACGTCGCCGACGACGCCACCCTCGACGAACTGGAGCGCACCGGACGCGTGGTCGTCCGCTACGTCGGCACCGCGCCCAACGGATCGCGGCGCGACATCGCGGGCATCACCAACGAACACGGCAACGTCGTCGGGCTCATGCCGCACCCCGAACACGCGGTGGAGGCGCTCACCGGCCCCTCGGTCGACGGCCTGGGCTTCTTCACCTCGGTGCTGGCGCACCTGGCCGACGGCTCTCCGCTCCTCGGCGCGACCGCGGCCAGCGGGGGCTGACCCGACGACCGCCACACTTTGGGGGACTGTCACACATGATGTCACTGCTTCGCTCCCGGAGGACGATGATCCTCCTGGTCGCCGTGGTCACCGTCGGCCTGGTGGCCAGCGGGGCGGTGGGGCTCTTCAACGCCTTCTTCGCGCAGTCCAAGCAGCAGCAGGAGGGGGAGGCCCCGGTCCCCGCGCCGGAGATGGCGGCATTGGGCGAGGCTCCCGATGACACCGAGTACGCCGACCTCGGCCAGCAGTGCGAGCGCGGGGAGTGCTACCGGATCGTCGCCATCACCGCCGAGGAGGCCGACGACGGTGAGGAGGCCGTCGAGACCGTCTACCGCCACCTCATCGACGACGGATGGGGCCGAATCCTTCCCGAGGGCGCGGACAGCCCCGACGACGTCCCCCTCAGCCAGACCTACCTGACCAACGGGTCCGTCCTGGTCCAGGGCAGCACCTCCCCCTACACCCCGGGGAGCACCGCCGGCCTGGTGATCGCGCACGCGCAGGATCCGCTCTCTTGACCGATCTCCACGAACCCGCCGGTCGCACACCGCACGTCCCGAACGGAAACCCGATGCCCGAAGCAGCCAAGCACGCCCTGCTCGACACCGTCGCCACGGCCGAGACGACGCCGGAGACCCCGCAGCCCTACGCCGAGCTCGGCATGGCCGACGACGAGTACCAGCGTGTCCGCGACATCCTGGGCCGCCGCCCCACCTCCGCCGAGCTGGCCATCTACTCGGTCATGTGGAGCGAGCACTGCTCCTACAAGAGCTCCAAGGTGCACCTGCGGCAGTTCGGCGAGAAGGCGCCGCAGAGCGACGCGCTGCTGGTCGGCATGGGGGAGAACGCCGGTGTGGCGGACGTCGGCGACGGCTACGCGGTGACCTTCAAGATCGAGTCGCACAACCACCCGTCCTACGTCGAGCCGCACCAGGGCGCGGCCACCGGCGTGGGCGGCATCGTCCGCGACATCCTCACCATGGGCGCCCGCCCAGTCGCCGTCATGGACGCGCTGCGCTTCGGCCCGGCCGACGCCGCCGACACCCGCCGCGTGCTGCCCGGCGTCGTCTCCGGCATCTCCTTCTACGGCAACTGCCTGGGGCTGCCCAACATCGGCGGCGAGATCGGATTCGGCGCCGGATATGCGGCGAACCCGCTGGTCAACGCGCTGTGCGTGGGCGTGATGAAGCACGAGGACATCAAGCTCGCCCAGGCGCCCGGCCCCGGAAACAAGGTGGTCCTGTTCGGCGCCACCACCGGCCCGGACGGCATCGGCGGCGCGTCGGTGCTGGCGAGCGCCTCGTTCGACGAGGAGAGCCACGCCAAGCGGCCCAGCGTTCAGGTGGGCGACCCGTTCCTGGAGAAGCTGCTCATCGAGTGCAGCCTGGAGCTGTTCGCCAAGGACCTGGTCGTGGGCATCCAGGACCTCGGGGCGGCGGGCGTCTCGTGCGCCACCACCGAGCTGGCCGCGGGCGGCACCGGCGGCATGCGCATCGAGCTGGACCGGGTGCCGCTGCGCGACCCGCGGCTCACGCCCGAAGAGATCCTGATGAGCGAGTCGCAGGAGCGCATGATGGCCATCGTCGAGCCGGGGCGGCTCGACGAGTTCATGGCGGTCTGCGCCAAGTGGAACATCCTCGCCACCGAGATCGGCGAGGTCGCCGACGTCACCCCGGACGAGGCCGAGCGCGGCGGGCGCCTGGTGATGACCTGGCACGGCGAGACCCTCGTGGACATGCCGCCGCGCACCGCCTCCGACGAGGGCCCGGTCTACCAGCGGCCCTATGCCCGCCCTGCCAGCCAGGACGACCTCCAGGCCGACACCCCGGCACGGCTGGAGAAGCCCAAGACCGACGCTGAGCTGCGCGAGCAGGTGGTGCGCGTGCTCGCCGCCCCGGGCGTGTGCGACCCGAACTGGGTCACCCAGCAGTACGACCGCTACGTGCTCGGCAACACCGTCCTGGCCACGCCGCATGACGGCGGCCTGGTGCGGGTGACCGACGACGGCGAGCGCGGCATCGCCCTGGCCACCGACGGCAACGGCCGCTTCACCCGCCTCGACCCCTACACGGGGACCCAGGCGGCCTACGCCGAGGCCTACCGCAACGTGTCGGCCACCGGCGCCCGCCCCCTGGCGGTGACCAACTGCCTCAACTTCGGCTCCCCGGAGGACCCGGCGGTGATGTGGCAGTTCGCCGAGTCCACCACGGGCCTGGCCGACGCCTGCAAGCAGCTGGGGACCCCGGTCACCGGCGGCAACGTCAGCTTCTACAACCAGACGGGCGAGACGGCGATCAACCCGACCCCGGTCATCGGCGTGCTGGGCGTCATCGACGACGTCAACGACCGCCTGACCTCGGCCTTCGGCCCGGACACCGATGGCGCGAAAATCCTGCTCCTCGGCGAGACAGCGGACGAGCTGGGCGGCTCGGTGTGGGCCGACACCATCCACGGCCACCTGGGCGGCCTCCCGCCCAAGGTCGACCTGGCGGCCGAGGCCGCACTGGGCGAGGTGCTGGCCAGCGGCGCGGAGTACGGGGTCATCGCGGCGGCCCACGACCTGTCGGACGGCGGCCTGGTCGTCGCCCTGGCCGAGTCGGCGCTGCGCGGCGGCACCGGCTGCCGGATCACCCTCGATGACGACCCGTTCGTGGCCCTGTTCAGCGAGTCGACCGCCCGCGCGATCGTCGCCATCCGTCCCGACGCCGAGGACGCCTTCGCCGAACTCTGCGCCCGCCACGGGGTCCCGGCCACCGAGATCGGCACAGTCGGAGGCACGGCCCTGTCGGTCACCCACCCGGGCGGCGGCTTCGACATCGACCTGGACGAACTGCGCACGGCCTACGAGAGCACGCTGCCGGAGATCTTCGACGGCGAGTAGGTATTCACATCCCCTCTGGCTCAGGCGAAACATGCCGGACCACATGTCTGGTCGTCGCTCAGAGGGAAAGGTAGACTCCCAGCGGGTAAAGAGTGCAAGGGCCCCGGTGACACCACCGGGGCCCTTTCTCTACTTCTGGGAGCTACAACATGTCGCTCTTGATCGCTTGGACGAACGCGTGCCATTCGCCCGAGTTGAACGTCAGCGTCGTCCAATCGCGGCGCTTGGTGTCGCGTAAGGCAGACACACCAGGCATGTCGGCGACCTCGACGCAGTTGTTACCTGAGGTGTAGTTAGACGTGCGGAAGAGGGCATCAGGTACAGAGTGCATGGTTCATTCCTACGGCATCAGTTCGCGCAGGCGTCCCACGGTCGCCCGTGTGCTCAACGCGAACCCTTTGAGATGGTCGAACGCGCGCCGGTAAGCGTCGATTTCCTCGGGACTCTCGACGTATAGGCCGTCTGTGAGGGCCTCGCAGTAGACGACGGTCGGAGCGGATTCGAACTGCATCATGACGAACGCTCCGGTGTCGGCGACGCCCCAATACTGGCTCTGGCACGGATTCGGTGAAGCGGGGCCGTGCTGCTATCAAGCGGCCAGCAGGACGCGTTTGCGCAGCAGATCGGGCTTCGCGCGGCCATACATCTGGCGTTTGAGCATCTTCAGCCGGTTGACGTGGCCTTCGACCACACCGGAGCTGTAAGGCAGGGTCAGCCCGGCCCGCACCGCGTCGAAATCACGGCGCAGCCCGGAGACGAACGAGGTGAGCTCCCCGATCCGCTTCTCGCGTGCGGCGCGCATCCACCCCTCCAGCTCGTATCCGCGCCGGTCGGCCATGAGCTGCGCGAACCGGGCCACATGGCCGCTGAGGCGCTCCCGCTCCGGGCAGCGGGCAAGGACGTCGGCGAGCGCGATCCGCTCGTCTTCGTCCAGGGTGTCGGGGTGGCGGGTGATCCAGGCAGTGGCCTCCCGGACGCTCAACGGCTGGGGCCGGGGTTCCGGAGGAAGGGCGGTCTGGCGCCAGGGGCGGATGTGGTCGCTGACGCTGGTGCGCCCACCCTCATAGCCCATGGCGCGGATCTCGTGCCACAGCACTGTGGCGTTGGTGCACCCCTGCGCGAAGCGTCGGCGCAGGTAGGCGTCGAAGGGCTGGATGATCTTGGGGCGTTTGCCGGTACCGTCCTTGGCCAGGAGCTCCTCGGCGGTGGCGGCGCGGGCGAAGCGGCGCACGGTGTTGCGCGCCAGGCCGAGCTCCCTGGCGATCTCCATGATCGTGCGGCCCTCGGTTCGCAGGTCGTGGACGGCGGCGTGGCGCTGGCGGGTGCGCTGGGCGATCCGTCCCTGGCGAGGCGGGCAGGGCTGCTGGTCAGCGGGCTCAGCAGGAGGCTCGCCGGGCGGCGCGGTGCCGGCTGGTGGGGGCCGGTGGCCGAGGCGGCCGCGATGACGTGCGACGACGCGTTCCGCCGCCGCGGCGAGGTTATTCCACAAATGCCAGCGATCAGCCACCTGGACTGCCTCGGGGGCGCCGCGGGCGGCGCCGTCGGCATAGCATCCGGCCCGGTCCCGACACACCACCTCCACGCCAGGGTGGTCATGCAGCCAGGCGACCAGAGCCGGGGCCGAGCGCTCCGCGAGCAGGTCCACCGGGTGCCCGGTCGCCACATCGACGAGGAGGGTGCCGTACACGTGTCCTTTGAGGAGGGCGAAGTCGTCGACCCCCAGGACCCGGGGCACTGGTGGTGCGGGCTCGGGGGTTTGGCGGATGAGGCGGATCAGCGTCATCCGGCTGACCGCGGATGCCAGGCGGGAGGTCAGGCGGGCTCCGGCCCGGCCGCCCAGCGGCATGCCAATGTGCGACAGGGCGGTGCCCAGCCCCGGGGGCGTCGGGCATAGGGGGTGGTCAGGCCCGGTACCTGCTCGGCGAAGATCGTGCGCTCGCAGGTGGGGGCGTCGCAGAAGTACCGGCGCACGTGCAGGTGGACCAGCAGCTCCTGGCCGCTGACCGGGGTATCGGCGAGGCAGCGTTCGTAGCGGCTGTGGACGCGGCGCGATGGGGTTGCACAGACCGGGCAGAAAGCGTCGGGGCCGGTGGTCGCCGCGGTAATCCGGATCGACATGCCGCTTTGGGAGACGTTCTCGATTCTCAGTCTGGCCAGGTGAGGGAAGAGCAAGGCAAGGAGGGATGAGATCGGCACCCCGCATCATTACGGCTGCCCACACACATCCGCAGGCGTCTCACCGAATCCGTGCCAGAGCCCAAATTCGAACGACATTGACATCCGGTAACGCCTGGGTGTAGCCCGGCGTTCAGCGGCCCCAGTTGGAGCGTCACAGGCCCCGGAGCGGTTGCTGACCGCGATGCCTTCCAACGGCTCGCCGAGCTCTCCCGACACTCCTCTAGGTGGAACTTCACCTTCGACTACGCCGCAGCAATGGCCCCTACACCGCGACCAACCGCGTCGATCCCAGCGTCAGCATCGCCGCCTCAACAGTCCGCAACCTCGAAGACCTGCTCGATGACATCCAGATCCCCAGCCCCCGTACGCCGCTACCGATTGGCACGTGAGCGCGATGCAATCGCCACGAGGGAGAGCAGTGAAGAGCGTGCCGATCTGGACCAGTTCGTCCGGTCGGAGGGGCGGACCGGTGATCACCCGGCAACTCCCATCCGGTCACCTCGGCGGAGTGTTCATCGAGACCCGCGACCGCGCCGAGCACCTCGGCTTCTGGCTCACCTGGTACCGCGACGACGGGTGGCGATACACGCCCACCGTCCGCGCCACGGGAGCCAAGCGCTCCTTGCTATATCTCGCGCTGGCCCAAGCCCACCTACACCGGACGGAACGCGAGCGGCGTTGACCGGCACCCCAGAACATGCACCCTATCTCGCTGAGGGGCAAGGCAGGGCGGCTACCCCGCCGGACGGTCTTGACGGGCACCTACCGGCGGAAGCGCCGCCCTGGGACCCTGACCCAGCCCCAGGATGGTACCCACATCAGCGATACCCACGTTTCGATGACAGCGCAGTTCAGAAGGCGTACAAGTGAGATGTGCGCCAATTCCCGCGGATGTAGAGGTCGCTCATCCGAGGTGTCGTAAGGCAGGGCTAACCTAGGCACGATGAGGAGGGCCGCATGCTGCTGAGGTTCAGAACCGCGAACGTGCGGTCGCTACGCGATGAGCAGGAGTTGTCGTTCGTGGCCCCTCCTAGTGAAGCCGCCGCGAGCGCGCGCACTGTAGAGACTGGGGCCGGAGAAGACATCGACGTTTACCCGGTGCTGGGCATCTTCGGCGCGAACGCCTCTGGCAAGTCCAACGTCCTGACCGCGATGGTCCAGATGCGCAACGCGGTGTTGAACTCCTACGCCCAATGGGCGTCATATCGCGGGATCCCTCGTGAGGTATTCGCCCTAGACGCCAAGGCCGTGGAGGAGAGCTCGTTCTTCGAAGTCGATGTCCTTCTCGATGGGGTCCGATGGACCTACGGCTTCGAACTCGGCCCAGAGCGTGTCACCGGCGAGTGGCTGCACTCATACCCACAGGGCCGCCGCCAGGTTTGGATGGACCGAGACGTGGAACGCGAGGATGAGTTCAGGTTCCCGGGCACGCGAATCAAGGACCGCGCCCGGCTCGCCCGCACCACCCGCCCGAACGCGCTGTTCCTGTCCAGAGCTGCAACCGACAATCATCCCCAGCTACTACCGCTGTTCTACTGGTTTCAGCGCAATCTCTGGTTGATCAACCCCGAGGACGACCGATCCCAGCGCGAGGCATACACCGCCCAGCAACTGAGTAGTGTGCGGCGTGAGCGCATCGAAGAGCTGCTGCGCGTCGCCGACCTCGGCATCACCGGTGTTCGGATCGATCCTCGCGCCGACGCGGAGGGGCGCGTACAGCTTCTGCACGAGGGACACCAGGGCACAGCTGCCGCCTTCGACTGGGAACACGAGTCGTTCGGTACCCGTTCATGGTTCGCTCTCCTGGGCCCTGTGCTGCTTGCCCTAGATGAAGGAGCAGTTCTACTACTCGACGAGCTGGACTCCAGCCTCCATCCCCGCATGGCCGCAGAGGTGATCCGGCTCTTCCGCGACCCCATGGTCAACGCAGGAGGGGCGCAGCTCGTCTTCACCACACACGACGTAGCCGTACTGCAAACGCCGGCCGGCGTCCGACTGCTCGACCCCGGGCAGATTTGGTTGACCGAGAAGGACAGGACGGGCGCCACCGAGCTCTATCCCCTCACGGCAGCGGAACCGGGAGAGGAGGAGGACTTGCCGCGGTCTTACCTCTCCGGGGCGTTCGGCGGCGTACCGGCGGTCACCGAGGGGCAGGTCGGGAGGCGGCTGCTGGCCACTCAGGAGCGGGAAGCCGCGGAGCACGTCTGATGGCGAGGACACGAGGCAAGGACGATCTTTCCGCGAAGTACGCGAACAAGCCAAACGACAAACGCAAACACGTGGTGTGGGTCTTCACCGAGGGTGGGCGCACCGAGCCCGACTACATCGACGCCGTCAAATCCTTTTTCCCGGACGAACATCCTGTGCATGTACACATCGCCAATGACGGTCGCAGCACCGATAAGAAACGGGGACGAGCACGGGACGGCAGGGATCGCAAGCCCAAACCCCTGGTCGAGGAGGCCATCAAGCTCAAGCGCAAGCTGGACCGAGAATCGAAGCTCGCCGGCATCCAAAAGGAGATGTATCCGGAGGTCTGGTGCATCTTCGACCGGGACCAGCACGAGGGAGTCGACAAGGCCATCGTCGACGCCCTGAAAGCGGACGTCAAGGTCGCCTTCTCCCACCCCTGCTTCGAGCTCTGGCGACTACTCCACCACAAGAATTTCACCAGCACCTGCGGCGGCGTCTGCGACGAAGCGGCCAAGCGCCTACCGTTCGCCAAGGACCGCAGTGAGCAGGACCTGAAACACGTGCCAGTGGAAGAGATCAAGGGCAGGTACGCCAAGGCCAAGCGAGCCGCAGTACGTATGAACGGCGAGCATCCCGAGGGTGTCCCCCTCACCAAGCGTGACCCCTACACCGACGTTTGGCGCTTCGTCGAGGAAGGTCTTCGGATCACGTCCTACTGACTCCGGTTCTACCTCGAAGCAAACCACGTCATCCCTGGCACAAGACATGCCTCAGCCGGATAACCTGATGAACCGACCAGCGACAGCATCACAAGGAGCAACAATACGTGGCCAGGCTCACCCTCGCACAGCTCGAACGCCACCTCTTCGCCGCGGCGGACATTTTGCGCGGAAGTATGGACGCCTCGGAATATAAGGACTACATCTTCGGTCTGCTCTTCCTCAAGCGCGCCAACGATGAGTTCCAGGCAGCGAGAGAGCGAATCCGAGTCGCTGAGCTGACAGACGGGGCAACAGAAGACGAGATCAACGAGACGCTGAAGCTTCCCGGCCCGTACACAAGTCGCGGCGTCTTCTTCGTGCCTCATGCCGCACAATGGGAGACTCTGGCTAGGGCTCCGCACAGCGTCGGTGATGTACTCAGCCGTGCCCTGAACGCAATGGAGCGAAATAACTCTAAACTCGAAGGGCTCTTCCAACACCTCGATTTCAACAGAATCGGAGGACCCGGAAACAACGCGGCCAAAATCGCCGATCAGAGGCTCAAGCAGCTTATCGACCATTTTGGACGTAAGCGGCTACGCGCCGAGGACTTCGAGTCTCCCGACCTAATGGGCGCCGCCTATGAGTACCTCATTAAAGAATTCGCCGATGACGCAGGAAGCAAGGGTGGCGAGTTCTACACACCGCGTGCAGTCGTCCGGATGATGGTCCAGCTGGGTCAACCGAATGAGACCATGCGCGTCTATGACCCCTGTGTGGGCTCCGGAGGGATGCTCATCCACGCCAAGGAGTACGTGGAGGAGCACGGCCAAAACGCGGACGCGATGTACTTCGCAGGCCAGGACGCGAATACCAGCTCCTGGATCATGGCGACGATGAACATGGTGCTGCACGGGGTACAGCGCTTCGACCTACACATTGGTGATACGCTCGCCGATCCGCGACATCTGACAAGTGGGCTTCTAAACCGCTTCGACCTGGTACTGAGCAACCCACCGTTCTCCATGGACTACTCCTTGAAGAGCGTGAAGAAGGCCTCCGAGCGCATGCGCTGGGGAACTACCTCTGAACGCGGCAAAGCCGATCTGATGTTCCTCCAGCACATGCTCGCTGTGCTTAAGCCCCAGGGCACCGCTGTTACCGTGATGCCGCATGGTGTGCTCTTCCGCAGCGGTGGTGAACAGGAGATTCGCACGGCCCTCCTGGATGAAGACTTGTTGGAAGCCGTCATCGGTCTGGCACCTAATCTCTTCTATGGAACGGGCATCCCGGCCTGCGTACTGGTGCTGCGCGCTCCAGGCAGCAAACGTCCTGAACGGCAAAAGAAGGTGCTGTTCATCAACGCCGACCGTGAATACCACTCCGAGCGGGCACAGAACACCCTTCTTCCCGAACACGTAGAGAAGATCACTAGCACCTTCCACGAATTCAGGGATGTTCCGGAATTCGCTCGAGTCGTCAGCCGGGACGAGCTCGCGGCCAACGACGACAACCTCAACATTCGCCGTTACGTGGACAACACTCCGCCACCCGAGCCACAGGATGTTCGGGCCCATCTCTTCGGCGGCGTGCCACGCGCGGAAGTGGAAGCGAAGAAGGAGTTGCTCGATTCCTTCGCCATCGCGCCGACCGATCTGTTCGCGGAACGTCCGAATGACCAAGAATATCTGGATTTCTTCCCTAAGGAGCAGCGCCCTCTCGCCTCGTATTTGGAGGCTCTGGCCAAACCGCGCGAGGCCGAGCTCCGACGCGCTTTTGACGAGTGGTGGATGACAGCAGCACCCAAGATCAAGGAGGTAGCAGCTGACTATCCAACCGATCTGACTTCGCAGCTCTCAATCGAACGAGCCTCACGCGGCGCCTTGATGCGAGTCAGAGGCGAGTTGATGCACTCCTTCGTCGAACGCCTTGGCCAGGTTGGGATGCTCGACAGATACGCCCTCTCTGGTGCTGTTGCTGGCTGGTGGCAGGACCGACGTTACGACCTCAAGGGTCTAGCCGCCAACGGGTTCGCCAGCGTAGTCGACGCCTGGATGGACAGCGTGGACACCATGCTTCAAGATGAGCAGGACCCAAGAACAGGAAAAATCCGCAAGCGTTCGGCTGCGGAACGACGCAGAGCCTATAGTCACGAAATCGTCAAAGAGCTTATTCCAGAATTTCTGACTGAACTTGCCGAAGCAGATGCCCACAAGGCCGAGCTCGACGCTCGTTTGAAGAGTGCCCAAGAGGCTATGGAAGAGCCAGCGCAGGAAAATCTCGATGATATGAGCAAAGTTGCCAACAACAACGCTTGCTCTGCCCTCTCTCAGATCGAGCTTTCCCAGCTAAAGAAAGACCGCACCCTGGCCAACCGTGCAATCAAGGGGCTGGAGGACGATTTCAAGGGTCGCCTCAATGAATCCAGGAATATTCTCGGTTGCCAGGAAGAGTCTTGGCTCGTACTTCGCATCCTGGGAAATGATCTCAAGGAAAAGCTTGAATCCCACATAACCAATCATCGTCAGCATGCATTTGCAATATGCAAGACGTGGGAAAACAAGTATGCGGTATCCCTGCACGACATCAAGGCGGAGCGGGAGGATGCTTCGGACAAGCTTAATTGCGCCTTGAAGGAGCTAGGATATGCCGAATAGCCAGCGAATCACTTGGGCCCCCGTCAGTGACGTCGGCGATGTTCGCATGGGAAAACAGCTCTCTCCGGCAAGCCGAGCGCACGGTCGACAGTACCCCTACCTACGGGTGGCCAATGTCCTCGAGGGACATATCGATTACTCCGATGTAAAGACCATGGGATTCTCGGATCGAGAACTAGAGATCTATGGACTCCTCCCCGGCGACATCTTGCTCAACGAGGGGCAGGAAAGCCTGAACATGGTAGGCAGGAGCGCTATCTACCATGGAAAACCCGCACAGTATTTTTTCCAGAACACATTAATCAGATTCAGACCAGGCACAATGGTCAATCCACGTTACGCACACCATGTCTTCGTATGGTGGCGCAGGACTGGCGTTTTCGCCCGCACCGCAGAAAAGACAAGCATTTCCCACTTGGGCGCAACGAGGTTTGCTCGGCTAGAGTTTCCCCTCGTCCCCCTCAGTGACCAGCGGGAAATTGTACGTGTGCTTGAAACTCTGGAGCGAGCGGAAGCATGCGTGATGAATTCATTCCAGAAACTCGAAGCTCTCCGCTCGGCTTTCCTATCTAGCCTGAATGTATCGAAATCGGCTCCACAACGCACACTCTCTGACGTCCTCGCTTATGCCCCCCAGAATGGCCTATACAAGCCTGCATCCGCCTACACCCCCACGGGTACACCCATCGTGCGGATCGACAGTTTCTCCGGAGGCCCGTCAAACCTCGCAGAAGGACTCCAACGAATTGAGACTTCAGGTGAAGAGCGCAGCCACTATGGAATCCATGAGGGCGACATACTTATCAACCGCGTAAACACTCCAGGCCTTGTCGGAAAGTCCACTATGGTAAAAAAGATATCAGAGCCGACTATCTTCGAGTCCAATATAATGCGATGCAAAATCGATCAAAGCCAAGCGCGGCCGAGATTTATCGAAGCATGGCTATCAACAGAAACGGCGAGATCATACTTTCGAACCCACGCAAAAAGCGCCATATCGCAAGCGAGCATCAATCAACAAGATGTACTCGCATGCCCAATTCCTGATATGACCCTACCCCAACAGGACACTTTTCTAAAGCAAATAAAATTCGTCGACGCCTGTCTATCATCAGACGAAGCAGAGCTCGTCAAGCTCCGCAATCTCAAGGACGGCCTCATGGATGACCTCCTGTCCGGACGAGTGGCGGTTCCCGAAGTGGAGTGAGTCCGGCAGACTGGGATATCTACCGAATCGGTGAGGCAATCGCGCTCCCCTAGCCAACGGCGCGGTCCGCCTCAGGTGTGGAAGGGTTCATCGGATGTCCTCGGTCGAGCGTGACGAGGTGGAACGGCCGTTTATTGAGCAGCTCAAGGCCATGGGCTGGATCCACGTTCACGGACCGGACCTCGGGCGTACCGGTCAGGAGCTGGAACGGGCGGTTCTCCCCGATCGGATCGGGGCAGCGCTCAAGCGGATCAATCGACGTTCCGACGGTTCCGAGTGGGTGGACGATGCCACGGTCCAGACCGTCATTGACCGGATGGAGTCTGTCCCGCTCGGTGAACGATTGCTCGAATCCAACCGGCTGGCCACAGACATGTTGTTGCACGGCATCCAGGTTCCTGGTGATGCCCAGGAGCACCGTGGCCGACTCACCAACGTCCACGCCATTGACTGGGACCCAGAACACCTTGATCGCAACGAGTTCCTCGTCGTCGATCAGTTCCGCGTCAGCCGCCCAGACGGCGGCTTCTCTGTTCTCGACCTTGTGCTGTTTGTCAACGGCGCCCCGGTAGCCGTTGTCGAGTGCAAGAGCCCAGATGTACACGACGCCATCGGCTGGGCGATCCGCGACCTTCAGAGTTACCGGGGCGATGACGTTGAGATCGAAGACGACGGTGACCGGCTGGTCGGCATTCCGCACCTGTTCCGGACGGTCCAGTTGCTGGTGGCAGCTTCGGGGGAGCAAGCGGTTCTGGGAACCATCAGCGCCGGACGGGAGCACTTCGCCGCTTGGCGTTCGGTGGAGCCGGTTTCGGAAGACCTCGTCCGATCCGAGCTGCTGGCCTCCGACCTGCTCCCGCAGCCCCCTGAAGGACAGCCACCGGCGCCGCTGACCGATCAGCAGAAGCTCGTCGCCGCCGTGCTGCGCCGTTCGGACCTGCTGAACATTCTCCGCCACTACGTGGTCATCCAACAGGTGGAGACCGGTAGCGGCGTCCAAGACGTCAAGATCGTGTGCCGGTACCCGCAGTACCGCGCGGTCGAGAAGACCGTGCGCAAGCTTTTGACCGGCAGGACCACCCTTGAGACCGGTGGACGGGACGAACGCAGCGGCGTCATCTGGCACACGCAGGGCTCCGGCAAGAGCCTCACCATGGCCTTTCTTGTTCGCCGGATACGCACGCACCCAGAACTCTCGCAGTTCCTCGTTGTCGTGGCCACCGACCGAACCCAGCTGCAGCAGCAGCTCGACCGTTCCCTTCGGCTGAGCGAAGAGAAACCGGTCACTGCGCGTTCCCAGACGGAAGTCGAGCGTCTCCTCACTGAGGGCGGACGCCGGGTCGTCATGGCGATGATCCAGAAGTATCGCGGAGGCAATGGCAAGCGGTTCGGATTCGCCGAGGGCGACGCCTCGTCAGAGGCGGACGATCGCGACCTGCGCGGGGAGTACAAGGAGGCAGAGCGCTCGTCGGAGGCTGGTGATCAGGCCAGCGAGTCCGACCGGAACCGGGCCAAGGACCCCTACTTCCCGTTGTGCAATGACTCCCCAAATGTCCTCGTTCTGATCGACGAGGCGCACCGCTCTCACACGTCCGTGCTGCACGCCTGCCTGCGGCAGGCGATTCCGAACGCTGCCTTCCTCGGCTTCACCGGCACTCCCATCATGCGCGGTCGGTCGACCGACACCTCCCGCATCTTCGGTGCCGAGGGGGACGGCCGGTTCCTCGACGAATACCGGATGGAGGACGCGGAGCGGGACGGCGCGGTCGTCCGTATTCGCTATGAGGGCCGTACTGGACCGGGACAGGTCAGCGACCGGGACAAACTCGACCAGCGCTTCGATGATCTCCTCGCCGACCGGACTCCCGCAGAGAAGGCAGCCTTGGCCAAGCGGTGGCCGACGTCGCACGACGTCGCGGAGTCCCCACCGATGATTCGGGCCAAGGCAGCGGACATGCTACGGCACTGGGTTGTCACCTCACTGCCTGGCGGATTCAAAGCACAGGTGGCAGCGGCCAGCAGACAAGCCACAGTCATCTACCGTGAAGCGCTGATGCGTGCTCGCGGTGATCTGCTAGCCGAGGTCGATGCTTTTGATCCGATGAGTCTTCAGGGTCGCCTCCCGGAGGAACTGACGGAAAAGGAGCGCCTGCTGCTCACCGCTTGGAGGTTTCGGGCGGTGCTGCGGAGTCTGGTTTTCGTACCCGTCATTTCCGCTGGTAATGAGAAGAAGGCTGGCCGCTGGACAGAGTGGACCGATGAAGAGCAGCAGAAACGTCACATCGTAGAGTTCCACAAACCGCTGCCGATGCCAGACCCGGACCTCCCCTGGTCCGGCGCTGATCAGGGGAGTGGAACGTCTTCCGCCTCCTCCGACGGCGTGGCCCCGCAACCCTCCAAGCCGACGAACCAACCCTGGGCAGCATCTGATGATACGTCCTCCTCCCAAGGTATGGGCGACGCCGACGTTCCGGACGGGGCCGTCGCGTTTCTCATCGTGAAGTCGATGCTGCTGACCGGTTTCGACGCACCCCGGGAGCAGGTCCTCTATCTTGACCGTCCCATTAGAGACGCAGAGCTACTACAGGCAGTGGCGCGCGTGAACCGTCCTGCCCCCGGCAAGGACATCGGCTACGTAGTCGACTACTACGGCGTTTTCGAGCACTTGGGGAGTGCGCTGGCCGGGTATGCCCAAAGGGACGTCGACAGCACCATGCGCCCTATGGCTGACGAAGTGCCAGTACTACGCCGAGCCGCGTACGACCTCGAAGCGTTCCTTCAGGAGCGTGGCATCGGGGACATCAGCGATCCCGTTCAGCTCTCGGAGGCCTTGCACACACTGGAGGACGAGGAGGACCGCGTCAGGTTCGATGCTCTGCTCCTCAGGTTCTCGAAGACCATGGAACGTATCCTTCCCGACCCCGCGGGGCTCGACTTCGTCCCTCGACTGCGCGACTGGACGCTCCTGCAGAAGCGCGTCCGTCGCCGCTATCGCGACGACGAGGGTGGGCAGTTCACGATGCGCCGCTACGGGCGCAAGGTGCGAGCGATGATTGCCGAGCACCTGGACCTATCAGAGATCGAGCAGGCGATTCCGCCCGTGTCCATCACATCGGTCGGCTTCGACGAGGCCGTCGCAGACCTCTCAGATCCGCGAGAAGCCGCAGCAGAGATGGAGCATGCTCTGCGGTTCCATCTGGAGGAACGCGTCAAGCGTACCGATCCGGTGAGGTACCAGCGGCTATCGGAACGTCTAGAGAACATCCTCCAAGAGTTTCAGAACCGGTGGGAAGAACAGAAGGAACGTATGGGCTCCATCGTTGACGAGGCACGGGACGCGGCCGACGACCCGGAGACCGTGGGTCTCAGTCCGCTTGATCGCGCACTCTATGGCTTGGTCAGGAACCAGATCCGCGCCACGTGCCTGAGCGAAGCCGCAGTGGGCCAGCTGCATGAGCTGACGGTGCAAGTCCGCATTACCATCAGCCAGACTGTCGGTCAGGCTGCGTACCGTGGTGAGGATCAGGATCTGCGGCTGCTAGCGGGGAAGCTGTTCGAAGTCTTGCGGCGCCACTGGCGTCGGCTGGACCTCAGCGGAGATAAGCTCACACCAGGCGAACTGGATGAACTCTCTCACCGAATTTCGGCATACGCGAACCAGAATCGCGTCGAGTTCCGTCACCGTGGGTCATCATAGAACCGTGTCACCCACTGACTGCACCACCATGCCCGCGCCCCTGGTCGACGGCGATACTGTCGCTGTCGACGGACAGGTGGCGCGGGTACGTGTCAGCTCTCGGAGACGGCGCATAGGCCTGACGGTAGAGCGTGACTCGACGCTGACACTGGCCGTTCCTGAGGGCTGCCCTGCGTACAGGGCGCAGGAGTTCCTGCGTGCGAACCGCAGTTGGGTCATCCAGAAGCTCCAACTGCGGCAAGAAACCCTGCCTACCTACCAGGTCAAGCACTTCACCAGCGGGGAGGGCTTCCGTTATCTAGGACGGCTCTTGCCGCTTCTCCTAGTCGACGATCCCGACGCCTCTCCGCGCGTACTCGCCGGGCGGATGCAGATAGACCGATCCATCGCAGAGGATCCGACCCGCGCCCGCCACGAGCTCATCGCCTGGTATCGGCGAACGGGCAAAAAGTGGGCGCAGGACAGACTACAGCCCTGGGCTGCACGCCTGGGCGTCAGCGAGCCCACAGTTGCCGTACGAGAACTCGGCTGGAAATGGGGGTCCTACTCGCCAGTATGCGTCAATGACCCTCAACGCGGCCGTATCAATCTCAACTGGTTGACGTTCCAAGTTCCTGCACCTCTGGTCGAGTACGTTATCGCCCATGAAATGGCTCACGCCATAATTCCCGACCATAGTCGCAGATTCTGGAATACGCTGCGATCGACAATGCCCGATTGCGATACGCGTAGAGAGCTCTTAGACGACTTTGGGCGCAGGGTGTGGAGAGGCGAGATCGTCAACGCCTCGTAAGATCAGGTTCCGCTGCGCGCACACTCAATCCGAATCGACTGCAGCCTGCAACGCGACAGCCATTTCCACCAGAGTCTGTCCGTCATCCGTTTGCCAACGCGTCGTCCCCTGATTGGCAACCGGTTGGCTTTCCCACTCCGCCAGCTTCCACATCAGCGAGACCAACCCTGAAGGTGAGTATTTACGGCCGTCGGCCTCCCACAACAGAGGCTTAGTACGATTATTCACCCAGGTTGCCCTGGACCGACGCGGATCTTCCGATAGCCATGAGGCGAGTGCCTCTCGCTCCCGATCATTTGACGCAACAAAATCCAGCGGTGCACCCTCCGAGATTGCTCCGTGGTCGATCAACGTGGGCACGGTGTTGGGCCGTCGACGCTTCTGTGCCTGAATCTTCTTGACGTACTGATCAGGAACCGTGACGTCATCCTGGATCCCACCGTCCAGTTCGGACATCACAGCAGTCACTTCTCGGCACTTGTCAGGGTCGCTGACAATAGCCTGCACACGGCCCCTAGGATAGGTGTCGTCCAGGGCCTTCAGTAGAAGGGCAAGGCGAGATTCCACCCCCTCTGCGACGCGAGGCAAGAACTCCGCCTCCCAGTCGAGATAAGGATCACCGATATCATCGGTTCCAAGCCATTGGAATACCAGATGAGCCATCAGATAGCTGCCGTGTTCCAACACGGCAGCTGCGCGTCCCTCATAGTGTCGCCGCAGATCATGCATTTCCTTGCGGATGGAGCGAACTGTCAGCACGGAGCGCCAGATCTGGAACGCGTTCGGCTGGGGGCGGAAAAGGATTTCGTAGGTGGCGCCGCTACCTCGTTCCCACAATGTGGCGAGCGATCGGGCGGCACGACTGGCATACGTAACGTTAGGATGGGCGCACGCCAGCGCGACAGCCGCCTCATCCAGGGTGCATCCGGTCTCAGGCGACGGACTCAGTTCACCGCGTTTCACCAAGTAGGTCTTACCAATCTCAGCCCGCAGATCAGCACGGATTTCGCCCTGGGCAGGGTCCAGTGCGGCGAAATCTCGCTGCTCGACTTGGTTCTGCCGGTTGGTAGCCCGCGTGGTCCGCGAGGCGAACTCGGTCTCCCCGCCCGTGACGATCACGCGCACACCAACCTTTGCCGCAGCGGCATCGTCGGAGTGTTCAAGGGAACGCTGAACCGCGCGCACTGTCTGAGCACCGTTGACGACGCTCGCACCCTGCAGATGGAGCGTGACTGGACTACCTTGGGGATTCCGCATCGAGCTGTACTGAACTTGGACCGTATCGCACAGCACGGTAATCCCATTGTTGAAGTACCAGAACAGAGATGGCTCGTCAGACAACGTCGACGTGATCTCTTCGTTTGTCAGCGTTCCAGACAGAGGGTTTCGTATATTTCGCTCAAATAGACGCGAACCATTTTTATCCAGCCATTCGGCGACGCGCTCCGCAGGAATAATCCCCTGGAATGCATGGTGTGGAACATCCAGAGAAAACCAGGGATAGAGCTCCACCGACATTGACACCGGATCAGGAGCTACATCATCGCGCACCCACGTCCACACGTCACCGGCATGCAGAAATCGGTGGTCGACCAGCCCGCCGTGTGTGTTGAACTCCTTTTCTCCGTTAGCCAGCGCCCTCATGACCTCTGGAGAGGGAGCCTCGACTCCCATCAGGACGGTCAAGACAGTGACGCTAGCGCCCCTGTTTACTATTGCTTCCTTGACCTGCTCTGCCAGGAACTGACCGCGTGGATTGAACTGGCCACTCTCCTCATCATCGATGAGGCGAAATCCATCGAACATGTCCTTTACGGTACGGGCCTTCACTGTGGCCCGGCCTTTGTCGCTCCACTTGGCTTGGATTAGGTAGACGTGTGGCGGATCATTGTTGACCGCGATGGCATCGATGCCTTGGTCGTCCCGCCCGTCGATGACAGCTGCAGCAGCATCGGCACTACCCCATCCCGTGACCATTCGCACAGCAAGAGCGGCCAATGCCCGGGAAAGAAACGCCCGTCGGCGGTCCTCAGCGGCATAGCTCTCAAAATCGGACATGTCGATGAGCCCGGAAAAGGACGACTCCAACGCGCGGCGAACCTGTCGCACCTGGTCTGGAACCCTATTGTTCGTCCTTGCCATGACCACCTCACCGGACTTCTCACCGTTTACCTACCAATAGTCGACCGTAGCGGAGGGGAGTGATGGCAGCGACCTGCATCAGGTGCAGCTGCAGTAGTCCCGCCTTTGATCCGCTCATACGATGAAGTAGTGGGAGAACAAAAGTGAAGGAGCGGGCATGCGGCGCGGGCGGCTGAAGGGGCCTCTTGGGAGTCACGATCGTCCGGCCAGTGCTCTGGGGTTTCGGCTAATCCTGGCGGTGTTCGGGGCGGGGGTGCTGCTCGTCGCGACGGTGCTGGCGGTGCTGCTGACGGACTCGGTGCCGCTGATCGTCGTCTTCACCGCGGGGTTCATCGCGGCGTGTCTGAACGTCTACTGGGTGTGGCAGCGGCTGCGGCACGAGCGATGAGGCGGCCGCGGCCGGGCCGTGTGGACGGCGGGCCTATTGCGACGCCGCCCACACGAGGGTCCGGTCAGGTGTCGGCCGGGATCCAGGGCTTCCAGGTGTCGGGGTTCTCCTCGACCCAGGTCTTCGCGGCCTCTTCGCGGGACATTCCGTCCTCGGCGATCATCCGGGCGACCTCGTTCTGGTCCTCGTTGGTCCACTCCCAGTTGTCGATGAGCCGATAGGCCGCGCCGCCCGCATCGGCGAAGCCCTTGCGGTACACCTTGTTCAGCTCGTACTCGGGGTAGTCGCAGCCGACGTCCTCCGGGTCGATCTCGCACATCGAGACGTAGTCCGGGAAGTCCACCTTCACCAGGTCGAGCTCCTCGAAGGCCCATTGCGGCTCGTAGAAGTAGAAGAGGACCGGCTCCTTCTTCTCATAGGCCTTGCGGACCTCGGCGATCTGCTTCTTCTCCGACCCCGCGTAGTCGATCTCCAAGTCCAGACCGAAGTGGTTGATCATCCCCTGGTCCTGGGTGACGAACGACGGGTCGCTGCCCAGGAGCCGCCCGGTCGAGCCGCCATCGGACGGCGCGAAGACCTCGGTGTGTTCCTTCAACCCGGCGGCCGTGTCGATGCCCGGGTAGGAGTCGACAACGTACTTGGGCATATACCAGCCCAGTTTGCCGTCGGTGCCGTTGGGGCCGCCGTCGACGACCTGCTGGCTCTCCTCGGCGCTGTAGAGCTCCATGAGGTCCTCATGGCCCCAGTTCTCCAGGATGACGTCGACGTCGTCGGCCGCCAACTCCTGCCAGGCGGTCCGCTCGTCCATCTCCAGCAGCTCGGTGGTGTAGTCGAGCTTGTTCTCCAGCAGGTGGGACACGACGGCGGCGTTGGCCTCGTACCCAACCCAGCCGTTCAGTGCGATCCGCACCGTGTCGGACGCGCCCTCGCTGTCCGCGGCGGCCCCGCAGGAGGACAGCAGCAGGGTTGCCGCGGAGGCGGCCGCGATCTTCGCGGCGGCGGGTCCGAACTTCGTGTTGCTCATGGTCTTCTTTGCTTTGCTTCAGGGGGTGATTAGGGGGACACAACTGCGGCGGCGGAGTGGGACTCCGCCGCCGCATCCGTCCATTCTCCCCTGTCCGGAGCGGTCGCTCGTCCATCGAATGACCCGCTTCACTACACGCGTTTCGAGTGGACCGGTGTCGTGCCGCCAGCATCCCGTGCATGAAGGCGCTCTTTGCGGCCGAAGGGCAGCACAACGTTGTGTGCCATGTGGAAGGAGGGACAAGGCCACAGGGCCGCCCCTGAGGAAGGTGAGGATGACGACGAGGTCGTCTATGAACAGCCGTCCAGGACCGACGACGCTGTAGACGCCCGCGTACCGGTCCGGCCCCCGTGCGGTCGTCCGACGAGCCCGGCGACGCGCGGCGTGGCACGGGGACCTCCGACCGCAGACAGGCCGCGCTGCAGTTCGTCGAGGTGGAATGTGTAGAGGTCGGTGACGGCCAGGACGGCCTCTGTCGGATCGCGAACCGGATCCGCGTCGGGCACAGCTCTGAGCGCATCGAATACATAGGGCCGGGACCCGGCGTCGTAGGGACGGCGGGATCGGGCCAATTCGACCTCCCCTTGTTTCCCCGGCGCGACAGGTGAATGCCCCGTTGCAGCTCATTCCGATAAAAGGGCGGAACTGGCGAGGATCACGAAGGGGGAGCTTCGTGTTCCCCTTTCAGGGGAACGACACCCTTGCAAAGGGATCCCGAGATCGACTCTAGGCAGGGCACGGTTGTGAAGTTCCCGGACATCCCTCATCGCTCTGCGAATTGACTTGGTGCGTACTGAGGAGGCGGGATCAGGAGAAAATAATGCGGCCAAGGAGTGGCATCACCCCGCCGGCCCGGGGTGTCGACGCTGAAGCTCAGCTACCCTGGCGAGGCGAACCAGGCCTTTGATTCCACGGCGGCCCGGTGCACCTTCACCAGCAACCCCCGTTGCTGCTGCGGCGGCCGATACCTGAACCGCACCCGACCGGTTCCGGCCAGTCCGCCGATCGACTGCGGGACCGCCGCACTGGAATCCCGGCTGACCTGGGAATTGCCTTGCTCGCCCACGCCCATGTAACAGGAATACGTATAATTTGCAATTGTTTGATCTTGACGTGTCTGCTAAAGTCTCGCCAACAATCGCACTCGGAGCGCGGCCTTCCGCCTGCGCCCGCACCTTCGGGCTAACAATGCCCCGAGGCGCGGCGAAACTGTGTATCCGAGTACTCGCAGCGGGGCACCCACCAATCGTCCTGGGAAGATGGCGCACCACAGGAGATGGCGAAGGGGAAGAGGTTCGGATTGTCCGACGACCTCGTACGCGTGGTTAACGTCAGCCGGAGTTTTGGGCAGGTCCGCGCCCTCGACAATGTGAGCTTCACTGTTCCGCCCGGGCAGTTGATCGGCATCTTAGGTCCCAACGGCGCGGGAAAGTCCACACTGCTCAGCCTGATCACCGGCATCCGCACGGCCGACTCCGGAACGGTCGAACTCTTCAGCGGCGACCCCCGTGTTCCGGCCCAGCGCACGCGACTGGGCTGCACGCCGCAGCAGACGGGCCTGCCACCGAACCTGCGCGTCGACGAGGTCGTCACCTTTGTCGGGCGGCACTACCCGAACCCCGTTCCCGGGTCTGAACTGCTGGAACGCTTCGGTCTGGCCTCCCTCGCCCGGCGCAAAGCGGGCGCGATGTCCGGGGGCCAGCAGCGGCGGCTCGCCGTCGCCCTGGCGTTCGTTGGGCGCCCCGACCTCGTCGTGCTGGACGAACCGACTACGGGGATGGATGTCGAAGCCCGCCACCAGCTCTGGGACGTGCTTCGGACGTACCGCCGCGAGGGCGGAAGCATCCTGCTCACCAGCCACTACCTGGAGGAGATCGAGGCGCTGGCGGAGCGCGTCGTGGTGCTGAGCGGCGGCCGGGTACTCGACGACGGTGGCCCCGACGCGATCCGCGGCAAAGTCGCCTCGCGGCGGGTCAGCTTCGTGGCCTACCAGCCGCCCGAACTGCCGGGGGTCGTCAGCTCCAGGGTTGAGGGCGAGCGTGTCGATCTGTTGTGCAGCGACTCCGACCGGGTGGTGCGCGAACTGGTCGGCAGCGGTACCGCTTTCAGCGATCTGACGGTCTCCGACACCTCCCTGGAGGAGGCGTTCATGGCGCTGACCTCGCCCCGCCACCGACTGGAAGGGGAGCGGTGAGCCAACTCCTGCTGCACACGCGATACCAGTTTTTGGAGAATCTGCGTGAACCGATCGCCGCGGTCAGCTCGATCGCCTTTCCCGCGCTGCTCATGCTTTTCTTCGTGGTGCCGAACGCCGCGGTGGCGCGGGATCCCGTTGGCGCGACCCTCGCGGCCGGGCAGATGGCGGTCTTCTCGGTCGTGGTCTCCTACATGTTCAACATCGCGTCGGGGGTGGCCGAGGACCGCGACAAGCCGTGGGAGCCCTACCTGCGTACCCTGCCAAGCGGCCCGTTCGCCCGGATGGGTGGACGCGTCCTCACCGCCATGGCCTTCTCGGTTCTGGGGATGCTCCCGGTCATCGCCGTGGCGGCCCTGTTCACCGCGGCGGAGGCGACGCTGCCGCAGGTCCTGGCGGCGCTGCTGGCGGTGCTGCCCATCGGGTTGCCCTTCCTGCTCATGGGTATGGTCATCGGCTACCTGCTCTCGTTGAAGGCCGCCATCCCGGTCGCCCAACTGACCCTGTTCCCGCTGGCGTTCGCCGGAGGGCTGTTCATGCCCCCGCAGACGTTCCCGGGATGGCTGGACGCGATCTCGCATGCACTCCCCACCCGCGCCGCACGGGACCTGGTCACCGGGGTGCTGAGCAGTGAGGGCGCGGTCCCGGCGTCCGCGCTGCCGGTACTGCTCGGGTGGACGGTGCTGCTCGCCGGTCTGGCCGTCTGGGCCTACCGGCGCGATGAAGGTCGGCGGTTCCGGTAGCGGATCCGTCTGTGCGGCGCGGTGCTGTACCTGGGGACGGAGTGGAGCCACCCCGGGTTCTCCGCCTTGACGTCTCGCCCGTGCCGGACATGTGGCCGTTCCCGGAGGTCCGCCCCGCCCTGGCCCTGAACAAGTGACCGGCACCCCGTGCCGGGCAGGGTGCCGGTTCCACTCCGCGTTGGGCGCAGGCCCTCAGCTCTGCTCCGGGAGCCACGGCTTCCAGGTGTCGGGGTTCTCCTCCACCCAGGTCTTCGCGGCCTCCTCGCGGCTCATGCCCTTTTCGGCGATCAACCGGGCGACGTCGTTCTGGTCCTCGTTGGTCCAGGTCCAGTTGTCGATGAGCTGGTAGGCCTCACTGCCCTCATCGGCGAAGCCCTTGCGGAAGACCTTGTTCAGCTCGTATTCGGGGTAGTCGCAGCCGATGTCCTCGGGGTCGATCTCGCACATCGGGACGTAGTCCGGGAAGTCCACCTTCACCAGGTCGAGCTCCTCGTGGATCCACTGCGGCTCGTAGAAGTAGAAGAGGACCGGTTCCTTCTTCTCGTAGGCCTTGCGGACCTCGGCGATCTGCTCCTCTTCCGAACCCGCGTAGGAAATCTCCAAGTCCATGTCGAAGTGGTTGATCATCCCCTGGTCCTGGGTGACGAACGAGGGGTCGGCGGCCAGGAAGCGGCCCATGTCGCCGCTTTGGGCGCCGGTGAAGATGTCCGCGTTCTCTTTGAGGCCCTTGTAGGTGTCGATCCCCGGGTACTTGTCGACCACGTACTGGGGGATGTACCAGCCGATGCTGCCGCTGTTGCCGTTGGGGCCGCCGTCGACGACGCGCTGGCTCTCCTCGGCGCTGTAGAGCTCCATGAGGTCCTCGTGGCCCCAGTTCTCCAGGATGACGTCGACCGAACCGTCACCCAGACTGGCCCATGAGGACTCCTCGTCCTCCTCGACCAGCTCGGTCTTCCCGCCGAGCTCATGTTCGATCAGGTAGGACAGGACGGCGGCGTCCGCCTCGTATCCCACCCAGCCGTTCAGCGCGATCCGCACCGTGTCCGTGTCGGCCTCGTCGTCGCCGCCGTCCGCCGCTCCGCACGAGACGGCGAGCAGGGTCGTCAGGGAGACGGCCGCGGCCTTCGTCGCGGCCCGTCGGAATCTCTGATCGATCATGGGGGTGTCCTGCCTTGGGGGTGTGCTCAACAGGGAGGTGATTGGTGCGGGGACGGTCACGGGTGGCGCCGACGGACCCGTCCACCTCGGGAAACGGGTCGGCTCCGCCCCGCATACGGCAGCGGTGGCGGGCGTACGCACCAGGGCGCGCCGCCCGCCACCGCTCTCTGCTCTCGTGGCTCTCGAAGCAGGGTGAGTGCCCGCGGGCGGCTAGCTCTTAGCGCTCTCCGGGATCCAGGACTCCCAGACGTCCTTGTTCTCCTCGACCCACTTCTGCGCGGCCTCCTCGCGGTCCATCTCCTGCTGGGCGATCATCTCCGCGACCTGGTTCTGGTCGTCGTTGGTCCACTTCCAGTTCTTCAGCAGCTGGTAGGCCTCGCTGTTCTCCTCCACGAAGCCCTTGCGGAAGATCTTGTTCAGGTCGTAATCGGGGTAGCCGCAGGACACGTCGTCCTCGTCGTCCGCGCAGCCCTCCTCGTACTCGGGGAACTCCACGTGCTCCAGGTCGAGCTCGTTGTGCAGCCACTGCGGCTCGTAGAAGTAGGCAAGGAAGGGCTCCTTGTTGTCGTACTTCTTGCGCATCGTGGTGATCTGGGCGGCCTCGGAGCCGGCGTAGACGATCTTCAGGTCCATGTCGAAGTGGTTGATCATGCCCTGGTCCTGGGTGACGAAGCCGGGGTCGCCCGCCAGGAACTCGCCCTTGTCGCCGCTCTCCGCGGTCTTGAAGATCTCGGCGTTCTTCTTGACGCCCTGGTAGGTGTTGATGTCCGGGTACTCCTCCAGCAGGTACTTCGGCACGTACCAGCCCAGGGTCCCCTTGTTGCCGTTCGGCCCGCCGTCGACAACGGTGTCGTTGCCCTCGGGTCCGTACTGCTTCATCAGGTCCTCGTGGCCCCAGTTCTCCACGATGACGTCGATGTCGCCGTCGTTCATGCCCTGCCAGGACGGCTGCTCGTCGATCTGCCTCTGCTCGACCTTCACGTCGAGCTCGTTCTCCAGCAGGTAGGTCAGGACCGCGGCCGAGGCCTTGTACCCCACCCAGCCGTTGATCGCCATGCGGACGCTGTCTCCGCCGCCGGCGCCACCGCCGGGCTGCGCGGCACAGGACGACGCGAAGACGAGGGCCGAGGCGGCCGCGGCCGCCTTGGCGGCGGTCGTGATGGTCGGCTTCTTACGCATTGGTTCTCCTACCTTGTGTCATCCGGTCGAGGAAGATCCCCAGGCACACGATCGCCAGACCCGAAGTGAGTCCGAGGCCCAGTTCGTTCTGCTTGAGCCCGAACACAACGCCGTATCCGAGCGCTCCGCCGCCCACGAGGGCACCGATGACCACCATGGAGAGGACCATCATGATGCCCTGGTTCACCGCGAGCAGCAGCGAGGAGCGGGCCAGCGGCAGCTGGACCTTGGTCAGCAGCTGCCACTTGGTGGAGCCCTGCGAGAGCGCGGCCTCCACGGTCTGCTGCGGCACCCCCCTGATTCCGTCGTTGACCAGCCGGATCACCGGCGGCAGCGCGAACACCACGGCGGCGGCCAGCGCGGGCACGCGCCCGGCGGCGAACAGCGCCACGGCGGGGATCAGGTAGACGAACGGCGGAAGGGTCTGCATAGCGTCCAGCACGGGACGCAGGATCGCCGCAAAGAGGTCGTGGCGCGCCATGAGGACACCGAGGATCAACCCGATGGCCAGGACGACGACGGCCGCGACCAGGATCTGCGACAGCGTGTCCATGCTGCGGTTCCACTGGCCCAGCAGCCCCGCGGCGAGGATCGCGGCGCCGCAGGTGAGACCGACGCGGCGGCCGCCGAAGATCCAGCCGAGCGCGGCCGACGCCAGCACGACGAGCCACCACGGGGAGTCCATCAGCGTGAGCTTCAGCGGCTGCAGCACCCAGTCCAGCAACCACACGCCCAGCGCGTCGGTGAAGCCGCCGATAGCGCCTTCGAGGGCGTCGGTGAAGTCGTTCACCGGGCCGGCGATGCGCAGCCGCCATTCGAGGGGCCACCGCTCGACGCCCAGCGCGGCCACGGCCGCCGTCGCGACGAGGCCGCCGCCCAGCACCCACAAGCGCAGGCGCTCGGGGATCCGCGGCGTGTGGGCGCCGTGTCCGACGGCTCCGGTGACCCGGTCCAGCGCGATGGCCAGCATGACGATGGCCAGACCGGCCTCCAGCGCGCGTCCGATGTTGATCTTGGCCAGCGCCTGGTAGATCGCGTCGCCCAGACCACCGGCGCCGATCACGGAGGCGATGACGACCATCGACACCGCGAGCATGATCGTCTGGTTGACACCCAGCATGATCGTGCGCTTGGCGAGGGGCAGCTGCACCTTGCCCAGCATCTGCCACTTGGTCGAGCCGAGCGAGACAGCCGCCTCGATCGCGCCCTTGTCGACGTTGCGGATCGCCATGGAGGTGATGCGCACCGCGGGCGGGATGGCGTACACGGTGGTGGCCACCGCCGCGGCGGGGTTGCCGATACCGAAGAGCAGCAGCATCGGCATCAGGTACGCGAACGCCGGCATGATCTGCATGAAGTCCAGCACGGGCCGGACCAGGCGCTGCACCCGGTCGCTGCGCCCGGCGGCGATCCCGACCGGGATACCGACGATCAGCGCGAGCAGCACCGAGGTGATAATCAGCGCGAGCGTGGTCATCGCTTCGTCCCACAGCCCGGTGAAGCCGAAGACGGCGAACGCCGCGAGGACGACCAGCATGACGCGCCAGCCCGCGGTCCGCCACGCGGCGAAGGCGCCCAGGACGACCACGCCCGGCCAGGTGAGCGTGTGCAGCAGGTCGTTGATGATCACAACGGACGAGCCCAGCCCCACCGAGAGGTAGTTGAACCCGTAGAGGAAGATCGGGCTGGTGTCGCGGTTGGAAACGACCCAGGTGTACAGGGCGTTGAGGTTCTCATCCAGCCAGGCGCCGGTCTCGGGCGGGAACGGCGCCCGCACGTAGGGGAGCGCGCCCGCGATCACGAGCACCAGCAGGACGGCGCCGGTCTGGACCCAGCGGTTGGTGGCCCAGCTCCGCCAGGACGACGCCGTGGCCGTGCCGCCGCCGGACGGTTGCGCGGACTGGGTCGCCGGTGACTGTGTTGGCGTAGGTGTAGCGGCCATGATCAGGCCTCCGAAGTGGCGCCGACCGCGGCGTCGCTCTGTTCTTCGGCGATCGCGCGCAGGACCTCCTCGCGCCCGACGACACCGAGCAGGCGACCGTTCTCCGTGACCCGCACCGGGGCGGTCCCCTTAGCCAGCATCGGGACCACGTCGCTGACGATCGTCTTCGGGGAGGTCTCCGGGCCGTCCAGCGACTCGTCCGAGCGCGCCGGGCGCATCAGCCAGCTCACCGTCAGCACGGTCGTGCGCGCGACATCGGAGACGAAGTCGCGCACGTAGTCGTCGGCCGGCTTGCCGACGACCTCCTCGGGGGTGCCCACCTGGACGATCTCGCCGTTGCGCATGATCGCGATCCGGTCGCCGAGCTTGAGCGCCTCGTCCAGGTCGTGGGTGATGAACACCGAGGTCTTGCGCAGCTCGCGCTGCAGCCGCAGCACCTCGCCCTGCATGTCGCGGCGGATCAGCGGGTCGAGCGCGCTGAACGGCTCGTCGAACAGGAGCACCTCGGGGTCGACGGCGAGGGCGCGGGCGAGGCCGACGCGCTGCTGCATACCGCCCGACAGCTGCCCGGGCTTGTGGTTCTCATAGCCGCTGAGGCCGACCATCTCGACCATCTCGGCGGCGCGGGCGTGCCGCTCGGCCCTGCTCAGTCCGCGGATCTCCAGGCCGTAGGCGACATTGTCGATGATCTTGCGGTTCGGGAGCAGCCCGAAGTGCTGGAAGACCATCGACATCTTGCGGCGGCGCACCTCGCGCAGCTCCTGGTCGGGGAGCTGCTCGATGTCCTGGCCTTCGAGCAGTACCGCGCCGTGGGTCGGCTCGATCAGCCGGGTCAGGCAGCGGATGAGTGTGGACTTCCCCGATCCGGAGAGGCCCATGACCACGAACGTCTCACCCGGGTACACGTCGAAGGAGACGTCGCGCACCGCCACGGTGCAGCCGGTCTGCTCCAGCACGGTCTCCTGGTCGAGGCGCTCGTAGTCGGTGCCGATGATGGAACCGGCCTTCTTGCCGAAGATCTTCCACAGCTTGCGGACGGAGATCTTCGGCTCGTCCCCGCTCTGATAGTGGGGCTCTCCGGCGTTCTCTGGTGTCGGGGAGTTCATTGAATAGCTCTCCTGGCTGTCATTGCTGCGACGGGCCGTCTGAGATCTACGAGGACCGGACGGCCCGCTCGTCGGATGAGGTCCGGTGCACCGCCCCGGGTCGCAGGGGGCGGTGCCTCAGGGCGTCAGCTCGCGCGGATCAGGTCGGCCGCGCGCTCGCCGACGGTCAGTACGGTGACCATCGGGTTGGGCGACGGCATCGTCGGGAAGACCGACGCGTCGACCACGCGCAGGCCCGACAGGCCCCGCACGCGCAGCTGAGGGTCGACGACGGCCATGGGGTCGTCGGCGGCGCCCATCTTGCAGGTACCGGCCGGGTGGTACACGGTGTGCGCGGCACGCCGACCGTATTCCGACAGTTCCTCGTCGGTGGTAACCCCCGGGCCGGGCGCGACCTCGCGCTCGATCCAGGACTTGAACGGCTCGGTCTCGGCGATCTGCCGCGCGATCTTCAGACCGTCGACGATGGTCTTCTCGTCGTAGCCGTCCGGGTCGGTGAAGTAGCGGAAGTCCAGCGCCGGCTTCACCTTGGGGTCCGAGCTGGTCAGCCAGAGCTTGCCGCGCGAGCGCGAGCGGGGGATGTTGGGCGTCATGCACATCGCCCGGCCCCACTCCGGCGACTCGTAGCCGAGCCGCTTGGTGTTGTCGTCGAACGGGATCTGGTACGTGTGGAACATCAGGTCCGGACGCGGGTCGCTCTTGTCGCGCCGGATGAACAGGGCGCCGTCGGAGTGCATGACGGTGTTCTCCGGGACGTCCTTGGACGTCTCCCACATGATGATGGACTCCGGGTGGTCCATCAGGTTCTCGCCGACACCCGGCAGGTCGTGCCGCGCCTCGATGCCCACCTTGGCGAGGTCGTCCTTGGGGCCGACACCCGAGAGCATCAGCAGCCGCGGCGTGTCGATCGCGCCGGCGCACAGGATGACCTCCCGCGCGGCGGAGATGGTGCGACGCTCGCCCGAGGCCAGCTCGACCTCGACTCCGGTGGCCCGGTCACCGTCGAACACGAGCTTGTCGGCCCATGTCTCCAGCATCAGGGTGAGGTTCTCGCGCTCCCCCATGATGGGGTGCAGGTAGGCGACCGACGCCGAGGAGCGCTTCCCGGAGTAGGGGTCATACGAGATCGACAGGAAGCCCACACCGTCGTTGAAGCCGCCGCGGTGCGAGGTCTCGGCGTTGAAGTCCTCGACCACCGGGACACCGGTCGCCGTGGAGGAGGCCTCGACCCAGTCCTTGATGAGCTGGTTCCGGTCCTTCTCGGCGATCGGGATGATGTTGTTCTTCAGCCGGTCGGCGTAGGCCTGGACGGTGGCGTTGTCCCAGCCCTCGGCACCAGCGGCCACCCAGTCGTCCAGGTCCTGGGCGAACGGGCGGAAGCTGATGAGGGTGTTGTGCGAGGAGCAGCCCCCGAGGACCTTGGCGCGAGAGTGCACGATGTGCGAGTTGCCGTTGGGCTGCTCGGTGGTGGTGTATCCGTAGTCGAGGTCGCTCTCCAGCAGGCCGAGCCAGTCGCGCAGGTTAAGCACCCGGTCCAGGCCGACGTCCGACGGGCCGCCCTCGATCACGCAGACGCTCGTGTCGGGGTCCTCGGTGAGGCGGTTGGCGATCACCGAGCCGGCGGTGCCCCCACCGACGACCACGTAATCGAAGGTCGATTCGCTTGCGGACACATGGGCTCCTTTCGAGCTGATATGTCGGGGCGGGTTCCCGGCCGGTGTGTCACGTCCGGCCCGGGAACCCGAAGAAGTTGAAATCACGACTTTGTTGCGGACATGCTGGAACCCCACCGCGCATCGACGGCGGGGCCAGATCCGTCCGCGACCGGTGTCCTAGCCGAACCAGCGCTGCGGCTGCGGGTCCAAGTTCCGGTAGATGTGCTTGGCCTCCCGGTACTCGTCAAGCCCGGCATGCCCGAGCTCCCGGCCGACGCCGGAGTGCTTGAAGCCTCCCCACTCGGCTCCCGGGAAGTAGGGGCCGTAGTCGTTGACCCACACCGTGCCGTGGCGCAGGGCGGCGGCGACACGCTCACCGCGCCCGGTGTCGTTGGTCCACACGCCGCCGGACAGGCCGTAGTCGGTGTCGTTGCCGAGCTCGATGGCCTCGGCCTCGGTACGGAACTTCTCCACCGTGACGACCGGGCCGAAGACCTCGGTCTGCACGATGTCCATGCTCCGGTCGCAGTCCACGAAGACCGTCGGGCGGAAGAAGTAGCCGTTGGCGAGGTCGGGCTCTTCCGGGCGCTTGCCGCCGGCGATGATCCGGGCGCCCTCCTCGACGCCGCGCGCCACGGCCGCCTCGACCTTGGCGCGGTGCTCGGCGGAGACCAGCGGCCCGCAGCGGACGCCCTCTTCCTGGCCGCAACCGATCTTGATGGCGTCGGCGCGGCGGGCGAGCTCGGCGACGAACTCGTCGTGGATGTCCTCGTGCACGATGAGCCGCGCACCGGCGGAGCAGACCTGGCCGGAGTGGAAGAACGCGGCGTTGAGCGCGTAGTCGACCGCGGTGTCCATGTCGACGTCGGGGAAGATGATGTTGGGGTTCTTGCCCCCCAGCTCCAGCGCGATCTTCTTGACGGTCTCGGCCGCGCTGGCCATGATCCGCTTACCGGTGGCCAGGCCGCCGGTGAAGGAGACGAGGTCGACGTCGGGACTCTCGACCATGGCGGCGCCGACTTCGGCGCCGGTGCCCAGCACCAGGTTGACCACACCGGCCGGAACACCGGCCTCCTCGGCGAGCTCGACGAGCTTGCAGGTCGTCACCGGGGTGATCTCGCTGGGCTTGATGACCATCGTGTTGCCGGCGGCGATCGCCGGCGCCATCTTCCAGGAGAGCTGGAGCAGCGGGTAGTTCCAGGGGGTGATCATGGCGCACACCCCCACCGGCTCGTAGACCACCTTGCTGGACACGCCCTCGGGAGCGGCGATGATCTTGCCGGCGTCCTTGTCGGCGAGGCCCGCGTAGTAGCGGAAGACCGCGGTGACGTCGTCGACGTCGATACCGCCCTCTTCGATCGTCTTGCCGGTGTCGAGCGACTCCATCAGGGCGATCTCGTCGCGATCGCGCTGTAGCAGGTCGGCGATGCGGTCCAAGATCTCCCCACGCTCGCCCGCCGGGCGGTGCCGCCAGTCGCCCTCGTCGAAGACACGACGAGCCACGGCGACCGCGACCTCGGCGTCGGCCGGGCCGGCTTCGCTGACCACGGTCAGCACGGAGGCGTCGTAGGGGTTGAGGACGTCGCGCGTCCCACCCCTGGAGGCTGCCTTCCAGGCGCCGTCGATGTACAGACTTGTCGCGTTTTTGGAACCGGGTTCAGAAAGGTACTGCTTGCTCGGGAGCGTTACGTAGGGTTGCATCACGGAACCGTCTTGCCCTGGAAATTTGTCCACAAACGGCCACCGTACCTTCTTTACCTAGCCGATATGTTCCCTTTAATCACGCTCTGACCTGCGAAAACACCGGTTTTGGTTACGTGCAACGGTGACGCGCATCACGCAACGCGACCGAATTCGATTACTCAGTGTAGCTACAAGCGTGAGTCGGAGTCCCAAAGATGTAACGCGTCTCACATTCGATGTCGCCTCGGGGTCTCGATCCCGTCAAGAACGGGTTATCGGCGCGCAGAGGCCGGGCTTCAGCCCGAGGAGGAGACGCGGACCACTGGCCGAAGCACGCCACGGCGGGTTACGGTGATTAGGTGTGCCTAACCGAATACGGCACATCCGACCCCTGACCGGACGCTGCGGCCACCGTGGATCGCGGGCGTCCCCCCTGCCCCCGGCCCGCCCATCGACCCTGGCGTGAGGAAACATGCTGCTGGAGCAAGAGCGTAGAGACGTGTGCCTGACGGCCCGCCAACTCTTCGACCACGGGCTCGCCCAAGGTGAGGGAGGCACCGTGAGCGCCCGCTGCGGCGATCTCGTCACCGTGACCCCCGCGGGCGTCGCGCTGGACCGCGTCGAACCGGCGGACTGCCCGGTGCTCTCCGTCGACGGCGGCGTGCTCGAAGGGCGTCGCGAGCCCGCGGCGGAGACCACCCTCCACATGGCCGTCTACCGCGAGACCGACGCCAACGCGGTCGTACACGCGCACACACCGAACGCCACCGCCGTCGCGACCGTGCTCGCCGAACTTCCGCCGATCCACCACTACGCGGCTCGGCTGGGCGGCGCCATCCCCGTCACCAGCTACGCGACCTACGGCAGTGGCGACCTCTCCGACCAGGTGGTCAAGGCGCTGCAGGGCAAACGGGCCGCTCTACTCGCCAACCACGGCGGCGTCGGCGTCGGCCACGGCCTGGAGCAGGCGTACGAGCACGCGCGGCTGCTGGAGTGGCTGTGCGGCGTCTACATCAACGCCCGCCGCCTGGGCGAACCGCGCGTGCTCTCCGAGGAGGAGCTGGCCGAGGTCCGGCACCGCGACACCTACGGGTGGGCCGGACCCGACCTGCTGTACTTCTAGCCGACCCGCTCGTTGACGTCCCCACCCCATGTTCACGGGACGTCGAGCGCCTGCACACCCGGCAGATCGCCGAACCGCGCCTTAGCGTCCCGACTCAAGACGAAGCGTCCGGTCTCGGCCGCGTGCGCGGCGATGATGAGATCATGCGCTCCGCGCGGGCTTCCGTTGCGACGCGTATGCGCGATCAGGGCGGCATGGTGCGCGGCGGTCAGCTCGGTGTAGTCGAGCACCTCAACGACTGAGGTGATCGCGGTGAGGACACGGGCACGCTCCGCAGCGAGCGCGCCCGTAGCCGCCATCTCGATACCTACGCGAAATTCCGCGATCGAGATCGAAGCGACAGAGATACTGTCCTCATCCAACGCGGATCTGTCGATGGTGCCTCGTTCGAAGGCGATGAGGTAGTTGGTATCCAGGATCAGGTCTCGGCCCACGGGTCCACGTCCTCATCCCTGACGTACACGAGGGCGTCGGCGATGTCGTCTTCGAAGCGGTCATCCAGCGGCGGAACATCCGACAGAGCCGCGCTCAGATCCGCACCGGTTCGGCGACGGGCCGGGCCGATCTCAGCCACTGGGACGTGCCCTCTGGTGATCGTCACCCGCTCACCCCGCTCGATGGCATCGAGAAGATCCGAGAATCTCCGTGATGCCTCCGTTGCCGTCATGGTACGCATACATTCAGCATATCTGATTATCTGATTTTTGACCCGCGCTCTTGTGACGCTGCATCATCCACTTCCGATGCGGGGAAAAGGCTCGGTCGAGAACACCACTTCCACCGGGACCTCGAAGTACTGCGCGATCCGCAGCGCGAGGTAGAGGCTGGGGCTGTACTCGCCGCGCTCCAGGTAGCCCACGGTCTGGTAGTGCACGCCGAGCGTCTCGGCGAGCTGGCGCCGGGAGATGCCGCGCTCGGCGCGGAGCACGGCGATGCGGTTGTAGACCTGCTCAGCCGTCGCGCCGCTCTTCGCCCGTCCGCGCGAGCTCGCTCCCTTCGTCTCGGCCAAGGTCGCACCTCCTTCCCGCCATGTCCGATCCTGTGTCCCACCCCCGGCGCCGACGGGGAATCATCCGGCGCAGCCGACCGCGTCCCCGGTTGGCCACCCCGTCCGTGCGGCCCGGGATATCAGTACGCACGCTGCATCGCCCTCTGCCGCGCCGCCTGCACGCGCGCCCCGGACTCGCGGCGCGCCATGCGGCGCAGCACGAATGGTGCCACGATCAGCCCGACGACCGCCCAGATACCGAGAACTCCGGCCGCCTCCAGGTGCCGCCACGACTCGCCGATCTCGACAGCGACACTCGCGTCCGGCAGGAACACCGAACGCAGCCCCAGATTGATCCAGTACATCGGGAAGACCTGCCCGAGCCACTGCACCCACTGCGGCAGGAGAGTGATGGGGAAGAAGGTGCCGGAGATCATCATCAACCCCATCAGCGGAACCATCATCACGCCCGTGGCGAGCCGCGGGTTGGTGACCAGCGAGCCGATGATCGCGCCGATGGGGGCGACGGCGAGCATGGCCAGGAGCACCACCCACACGAGCGTGATCAAGCGCGCGGGCCCCGGCGCTGAGAAGCCGTCGATCAGCACGAACGCCGGAAGCAGCAGGATCGCCAGGCTGGTCAGCGTGATGAGCATGATGTGCACGGTCTTGCCGACGAAGTAGCCGAGCATGCCCTTGGGCAGGGCTTTGGAGCGCAGGAGGGTGCCGTCCTCGCGCTCGGTGGCCAGCACCTGGGCCACCGTCACCATCGCGCTCATGGTGAGCAGGAAGCCGGTCGCCCCGGCCAGCGTCGTCGCGCCCACGGGGACGCCGGTGTCGTCCCACTCACCGTTCAGGGTGAACGCGATGGTCAGGAAGATGAGGGACGAGGCGAAGTAGCCGAAGAAATCCTGCAAGGTGCTGAACGACTGCCGATACTCTATCCAGCCCCGGGACAGCCCTGCCTTGACGGCGGGCATGGTGGCGGTCGTGCTCATCGGCTCTCCTTCGTGAACTCCTGTGCCGCGTCGTCGGCGTGACCGGTCTCGTGGCGGTGCACCATGGTCATGTAGACGTCTTCGAGCGTCGCCCTGCGTACCTCCAGGTCCGTGATGTCGTCGCCGTACTGCGCGAACAGCTCGCGAACGAAGGCGGCGGCGTCGGGCGTGGAGTGCACGAACTTCTGCCCGTCGCGTCGCCACTTCACCTCGGCGTCGCTCTCGATCTGGGTGGCGAGCTGGTCGGCGCTGCCGTCGGCGACGATGCGGCCCCCGGCCAGGATGAGGATGCGGTCGGCCAGCTTCTCCGCCTCGTCCAGGTCGTGCGTGGTGAGCACGATCGTGGTGTCCTCCTCGTCGGCGAGCCGGTGCACCAGATCGTGGAAGTCGCGGCGCGCCTCGGGGTCGAACCCGGCCGTGGGCTCGTCCAGGAAGAGCAGCTCGGGCTTTCCGACGATGCCGATGGCGACGTCGACGCGGCGGCGCTGACCGCCGGAGAGCGCGGAGATTTTCTTGTCGGCGTGCTCGGTGAGGCCGACCGTCGCGATGAGCTCGTCGACGTCGCGGGGGCGGGCAGCGGCGGCCGTGGCGTAGGGAGCGTAGAAGCGCGCCATGTGCGCGAGCAGCTCCCGCACCCGCCATTTGCCGTGGTCGCGCCAGGACTGCAGGACGATACCGAGCCGGGCCCGCCAGGCCTCGTCGCCCTTGGCCGGGTCCACGCCGAGCACGTTCACGGCGCCCGCGGAGCGCATCCGGAAACCTTCGAGGATCTCGATGGTGGTGGATTTCCCCGCGCCATTGGGACCGAGCAGGCAGACCACCTCGCCCCGTTCCGCGGTGAAGTCCACCCCCTTGAGTACGTCCACGTCGCCATAGCGCATCCGCAGGTCGCGAACGCTGACCACGGCGCCCTCGGTGTCCCCCGAGGCAGGGTGCGGGGCGAGGCCCGCCACTCTAGCCACTGTCATATGACTACGCCTTTCCATCTGTGTTCCACAACAATTGATAGCAGAAGTACTACATGATGGCGAATCAGAACTATGTCCGCTGTGCTCCCAGAGAGCGTGACCTCCGGCTTGACCGGATCCGGACAGACTCTCGGGCGTGGAGGGCGGGCGAATACTGGTCTTAGGACGGAAGATGGGAAGGGAGACGCCGGATGTGACCGGATGCTGGCACTGTCGCGGTCACTGACTCGGACTCGGGGAGGCCCGCTGTGCGCTGCAGCTACATCCGCCTACTGGTCGACGATCAGCTCACGTGCTTCCGCTTCTACCGCGACATACTCAAGCTCCCCGTGCTATGGGGATCGGAGGTCACCCGGTACGCGGAGTTCGACGTCGACTCGCACACCCGGCTCGTGGTCTGCGAGCGCGACGTGATCGCCGAGGCGCTCGGCACCACCGGCGAGAGCGCCGCGCTGCCCGGCCAGGACCGCTGTTCGATCGTCTTCGAGGTCGCGGATGTGGACGCCAAGGCGGCCGAGCTGGTCGCGGCCGGGGCGCCGCAGGCCTCCGCGCCCAAGAACTGGTCGGCGTGGGGCATCCGCGCGGCGCACTTCCGCGACCCTGACGGCTACCTCATCGAGATCAGCCGCCCCCTGCGGCCGTCCGAGCAGGCATCCCTGGACGATCTGGAAGGAGAGGCAACCGAGGGGGCCGAGGAGAACGCGGCGGACACCCGCTAGCCAATCAGCGCACCGGCGAAGGCCGCCCCGATGAACGCCGCTCCCAGCCCGGCTCCGATGGAGGCGGCGGCGTTGGCGAAGGCGAGAAAGCGTGCACGGTTCTGCAGCAGCCGGAACGTCTCATAACCGAAGGTCGAGTAGGTGGACAGCGCGCCCAGCAGGCCCGTGCCGAACAGCGCCACCGCCCATCCGGGCAGGGTGAGCGCGCTGACGAAACCAAGCAGCAGGCAGGCCGTGGCGTTGGCCGCGTGCGTCCCCCAGGGGAAGACCGAGTCGTGTCGCGCCTGCACGAAGCGGTCGGTGAAGTAGCGCAGCGGCGCCCCGATCGCGGCGCCGAGGGCGACCATGAGCACGGTCATCGGGCGGCCCCCGCCTCGTTCCGCGCGCGCTGGGCGGCGATCCGCCGCCGAAACATCCGCTCAGCCAGGGCGATCCCCGCCCATACGGCCGCCATCGCCCCGATGAGCGTGCCGCCCAGGTAGACGAGCGCGGGCCCGGCCACCCCGGCGTTCAGCATCTGCTGCACGTCGACGATGTAGGTGGAGAAGGTGGTGTAGCCGCCGAGCATCCCGACGCCGAAGAAGGGGCGCGCCAGGCGCAGGTCCGGCCGCACGTCGGTGACCACCACCATAAGGAAGCCGATGAGGAGGCAGCCCGAGACGTTGATCAGGAGCGTCGATAGGGCGAACTCGCCGGGGGCGTGCGGCAGGAGCATGTCGACCCCGTAGCGGGCGGCGGCGCCGAGCGCGCCGCCGAGCGCGATGGCCATGGGGACGGCCCACGGGGCGTCGCGTAGTTCGCCCACGTGGCGCGGGAAGTGGAGGTCGACGTCGGAGTCGACCGGCAGGTGCGCGGGATCGGGCTCGGGCGCGTGCGCTCCCCCGAGGCGGGTCATGAACGGCTCCCATCAGCGAACGTTCCACGGCTGACAGGGACCGTTGGCGACGACGACGGCTGCTGCGCCTCCGTGCGGCTTCCCGCGTCGCACGGACGGGGCGACGATGACGTCGCGGTTTCCCCGCCGCTGTGCGTCGGGGTGGCGGGCCCCACCGCCACAGCCGATCATATCCTCTTCCGCTGTCCCGGCCTTTCAGCCGCCGATGTGCTCCATGAGCAGTTCGTTGACGCGATCTGCGCGCTCGATCCCGACGAGGTGGGCGGCCCGCGGTATCACGTCGAACCGTGCGCCCGGGATGGCGTCGGCGAGCCGCCGGCCGTGGCCGGGCGGCAGGAAGGGGTCGTGCGCGGCCGACAGGACGAGGGCCGGCGCCCGAATGCGGGCGAGGGACAGCCGCTGGTCGAGACCGTCCAGCGCGTGGCAGTGCCCGGCGTATCCGACCGGGGAGACGCCCTCGAACTCGTCGACCATGCGGGACACCACGTCGGGGCGCTGCTCGGCGAACTCCGGGGTGAACCACGAGCGGGTGATCTCCGCCGACACCGCGGCCATCCCGCCCTTCCGCACCCGCGCCGCGATGTCGCCCCACGGAAGCGCGGGAGGCGCGCCGGTCGTCCCCGCCACGTACGCCAGGCGGCGCACGTGTGCGGGACGGGCCGCCGCGACCCACGACGCGAGCGCTCCTCCGGTTCCGGCCCCGATAATCGAGAACCGGCCGATCTCACACGTGTCGAGGAGCGTGAGCACGTCATTGCCCAGGTCGTCCATGGTGTAGGGCTCGTCCGGCGCGGGTGTGGCCCCGTGGCCGCGATGGTTGATCCGCAGGACCCGCAGCGTCCGGGTCAGTTCCGGCATCTGGGGCTCCCACACCGACCACTTCGTACCGAGCGGAGGGATCAGGAGCGCCAGCGGAGCATGCCGTGACCCGTCGAACCGGTAGTGAAGAGGAGCGACGGTCATGTGTGACCTCCTGGGACAGCTGGGGAAAGCGTATCCGCATTCCCCCTTTGGGGGCCGGAATTCGCAGGATGTGCCCCTGAGGCACCCATCGGGTGGATAGGCGGCCCACGTACCGGAGCTCTTTCGCACCAGACCTCTCCTGACCCCGCCGAACAGGAAGCGGGGTGGGCCGACGATTTCCGCCTGAGGTTCGGCGGCACACGGAGTGGCGTGCTCGACCTCTACGACGGCGTGACCCGCGAGACCGAGGAGGCCGTCGCCGCGCTCCCCGGCCGCGATGTCGCGGCCGAGCTCCCGGGCGCACCGTCGTTTCCGCCGAACATCTCCGGGGCCGCCCGCCGCATCCTGCTTCGCCTCATTCGGGAGGACTCCCCAGCGCGCGGGGCACGCCGACATCCTGCACGAGTCCCTGGACGGTGCCTCCACCACCGCCGCCTGGGCCGCGGAGTCCACGCGGTAGGAAACACGGTCGAGGGCCCGCGGCGGAGGTGCGGTGCCGCCCTCCCCCGAGGTTCGCGCGGCAACGCCAGCGCTGCCTCGTGCGGTCGCCATCAATGACAGAAGGACGAAGAAGACCGCACCCCGCGCTACCAGGCAACCTATCCCCGCAGAACAGTGGGAAACCCGAACTACCAGCGAAAACGCGACAAGGGCGGCCAATCTGCCGCTCTTGCCGAGCAGTCGGACACCTGACAACATCACTCATAGTGGCCACGCGTTCACGGATGGAACGAGAACCGCTCCCGCTGCGACGCCATACCGCTGAGCACACACCCCTGGTCGCTCACTTCCGCCGAGAAAAAGGACGAGATGCGCAACGTTGTCCGCAGACTGACCGCGACCCTGACGGCGTCCGCCGTCACACTGGCGACCGTGCCGAGCGGACCGGCCTTCGCGGCCGAGAGCACGCCGTCGCCCACAGCGCGGCCGTCTTCACTTCCTGGAGCTCGTATGTCGGACAACCCCTTCACCGACCTGAAACTGACCGGTCTGCACGCCGAAGAACGGACCATGTGGCCCGCTGGCAACCCGGTACGGTTCTGGGCGCTTGTCCTCAACGAGGACCTGCTGCGAGAGGACTACGCGGGCGGTGAGTTCTTCCTCTACGCGCCGGACACCGGCTACCACGGCTGGTTCCTGGTTACCGATATACCGATGTCCAGCACACCCGACCCTTACCAGGTGGTGATCGCCGACACCACGTTCCTCAAGGGAGCCCCGCAGGCCGAGGTCCGGTACGGCATCCCGCAGAAGCCGGACTCCGCCCGTGTGGTCGCCACCGTCACCAACCCCACGTTCCGCCTCGCCCTTTAGGCGGACGTCGGCCGAGGCGCATCCGGCGCACCACCGGATTCGTTGCTGTCCTCGGACGGGGTGGGGAGGGGCCGCCCTGGCACAGGCCCCTCCCCACCCGGATGTCCCCCGCGGCTGAGGGCCCGTGGGCGTTCACAGCCCGCGCGCCGCCCTCGGCCGTCCCCTCCTTCCGTCGCCTGCCGCGGGCGGCCGCCACCGCCCTCCGCGAAGGCGGCGCCGAGCCCGCCTCCGCCTGGCTGCCCACCCGGCTGACCTGGACCTCCTGTTCCACTCTCGGCCCGCTCTGCCCGCAGCAGATCTCCGCACGGCAGAAACGCTCGCTTGTGCCCGCGACCGCAGCACAGGCTGGAGTCGAACCGGCCCGGGCAGGCGACCGCCCAGCCCCACAGAGGCCGGCAGGAGGAGGAAACGTGGTTTCGACCGTTCCCCGGCTCGCCGCGGCGGAGGCCGCCGCGCTGCCGTTCGACGACCAGATCGCGGCCCGGCTGCTCCACGGTCGGATCGTGGTGCTGGGACAGCAGGTAGACGACACCGCCGCTAACCGGATCTGCGCGCAGATGCTGCTGCTCTCCGAGGAGGACCCCAAGCGCGACATCACGCTGTTCATCAACAGCCCGGGCGGGTCCGTCATGGCGGGCATGGCCATCTACGACACGATGCGGTTCGTCCCCAACGACGTCGCGACGCTGGCCATGGGGTTCGCGGCCAGCATGGGGCAGTTCCTGCTCTGCGCGGGGACAGCGGGCAAACGCTACAGCCTGCCGCACGCGCGGATCATGATGCACCAGCCGTCCGGCGGGCTGGCCGGAACAGCGGCTGACATCGCCGTGCAGGCCGAGAACCTCGCGTACACCAAGCGCACCATGCAGGAGCTCATCGCCGAGCACAGCGGCCAGGCGGTGGAGACGATCGCCGAGGACCAGCGCCGTGACCGCTGGTTCACGGCGGAGCAGGCCAGGGAGTACGGGTTCGTCGACCGCGTGGTCCAGTCCGCGGCCGACCTGGGCGGCGACGCCGCTCGCAGGTTCGGGTTCAGCCCCGCGGCGGCCCGGACGACGGAGCACGGCACGGCACAGGGCAAGGGAGACACGGCATGAGCGGGCAGTACACGGTTCCGATGGTCATCGAGCGCACGCCCAACGGGGAACGCTCCTTCGACGTCTTCAGCCGACTGCTGTCGGAGCGGATCATTTTCTTGGGGACGGGCATCGACGACAGCGTCGCCAATGTGGTCATGGCGCAGCTGCTCCACCTCGACTACGAGAGCAGCGAGCGCGACATCAACCTCTACATCAACTCACCGGGCGGCTCCATCACCGGGCTGACGGCCATTTACGACACGATGCGGTTCGTCCGCGCCGACATCGCGACCGTGTGCATGGGACAGGCGGCGTCGGGGGCCGCGGTGCTGCTCGCGGCCGGAACGCCGGGCAAGCGGATGGCGCTGGAGCACGCGCGGGTACTGCTGCATCAGCCGTCGTCGCAGGGGCAGGGCGAAGCCGCGGACCTGGAGATCCAGGCGGCCGAGGTGCTGCGCATCCGCTCCCAGATCGAAGAGATCCTCGCCCGCCACACCGGGCAGAGCGTGGAACGGCTGCGGGAGGACACCGACCGGGACCTGATCCTCACAGCGCCGCAGGCCAAGGGGTACGGCCTGGTAGACAGCCTGATCACGACACGTGAGCTCGCCTCCCGCACGGCCGCGTGAACACCAGCGGGCAAACGCGGCTGGTGGTGGTGCGGGGGCACGCCACCGGCCGCGGCCGCCCGGCCGGACCGGGCGCGGGTCAGGCGGCCAGCAGCATGGCCTGCGGGCTGCGGCCCTCCGCGCGGGACGCCGGGGACGGCCGCACGGCGCCGGGGCCCGGCATGAGCCGCATGTGCAGATCGCCCACCAGGTCGATGAGCTGCAGCCCCAGCGCGCGGTAGACCGCGGCCAGCACCTCGGAGGAGGGCTCCTTGCGACCGCGCTCGATCTCCGACAGGTAGGGCAGCGACACCTGGGCCTCCTCCGCGACCTCGCGCAAAGTGCGCCCCTGCTCCAACCGTGCCCGACGGAGCACGTCGCCGATCAGGTCCCGCATCAGCGGCTCGTCCTCCTCCCGGGCCTCCGGGACGGAATGCAACACGCGTTCGCTCATGGCACCCTCCACCGCCGACCGCGTCACCATCGCTTCAGATGGCATAGACCCTATGCCGCCCTGCCGCGCCAGACCATGAGCGATCGCCGAAATCCACGGGCTTCCGCGCCGGGCGTAATCGGCCGCGGCACGGAGGAGTCTCGGCGATCCGGAGTAACATTGGACGGCGCGTGCGGCCCGCTCGACCAGAAGCATCTTGGTGATCGGCTCCGGATCAGGCCCTTCACAGCAGGTGCCGTCGCACCTCCGCAGCGAATCCGGGAACGCCGACTCGTTCCAGAAGCGCCAGTACGCCCGGCACCGTTGTTGGATCCCGGCGGTAGGAGGCGGCCTGCCGCTCCAGTGCTCGGAGTGTGAGTCCCGGGTAGATGTCGAGCTGGTCGAGCAGGAAATCGTCCGGGTGCACAGCGAGGATGTCGTAGGGCTTCAGCGAAGCGTCGGGGAAGTCTCTGGTGTTGAAGGTGACGATGACCTCGGCGCCCGCTCGTGCAGCCGCGGCTAGCACATGGCGGTCTTTGGGGTGGTTCTCCATCCCCTCGACGAGTGTTTCGTAACCGCGCACCGTCGCGTCGGGGAAGGCACGGTCCATGTGCGCGATCCTGCGTTCCACACAGTCGGGCGCGACACCACGCTGGGCAACGTTTCGGCTGAGCTCGTCTAGGACGTCCCGCGACCAAAGGGGCCGGTAGGCACCTGCGCTCGCCAGGCGCAGGAATGTGTCGCAAAGATATGCGGGATAGAGCACACAGGTGCCGAGGAAAGCGGGGAACGCCACTGTGGTCCGATCTACCGGGCTTCCGGGGGCGTGGCCGTCGCTTCGTACAGAGAAGACTCCTCAGCCTCTCCGGCCATGGCATCCAGGATGTCCTCACGCTCCCGGCGGGCACGCGTCTGGTAGTCGAGGACGTCACGCAAGAGGACGCGGCGGTGCCTGCCCCGCATGCTGAACGGGATCTCGCCATCGCTCAGGAGCCGAACAAGGGTGGGACGAGAAACACCGAGCAGCTCGGCGGCCTCCTGCGTGGTCAGCATCGTGTTGTGCGGCGCGATCGAGATCGCCAGCCCCTGGGAGAGGGCACAGACCACGTCGCGGAGGACACCGTAGACCTCCTCGGGGACCTCGATCTCACAGCCGTCCGGCCCGACCAGGCGCGCCCGCGACGGAGAGCGGTCCTCGGTCAGTCCGCGAGCGAATCTGGCCAGTTCCGCCGGATCGTCGGGCGGCAGGACCGTTCGCTCTCTAAGGGTGCTCATCATGCCTCCACTGTAGTCATAATCGAAAAAAACGAAATCGCCCCTGGCGGGCCTGCACCCCCTTCACGTTCGTCTCCCTGTGCCGCCCCCTGGGCCTGTCGGTCGACGAGGTTGCCGACGCTCTTGCACATCGCACGGAGGATCGCGCCCTGGCCACGTGACCCGAACGCTCGCACCGGCGTTGGTGCTGGTCAATCGGGGCTCCAGGTGGAAGTCTCAGGGGTATGACCAGTCGCGTGAAAGCCTTCCTGGAGGGCGGGCCTGAGGACCTGCCCGCGCGCATCGTGCCCATCACTCCACCGGGGATCGAGATCAGAATCCCCTTCCAAGGCGGGTATGAGCACTTCAAAGTGACACCTCGGCATGAGGACACGCCAGAAGGGAGACTTCCGGTCTACGAGTGGATCTCCCGAACCGAGACGCCCGACGCGTAAAGCCCTGGCGGCGCCCCCGCGCGCGTGGCAGTCCACGCACGAAGCGCGCGGGGGCCAGGGGCACATCAGCGCTGGTGGACCGGGGCCGTCAATGTGCCCGTAGCGGGACCGCCCACGTGATCGCCCGGTGCACCACGGCCTCCAGCGGGCCGCGGCGGAAGAAGTACCGCCAGGCCGCCGACAACGCGAGTGCCGCGACGACGAACAGGACGTACGGCACCAGCGACTGCGGGTCCTGGTTGCCCGGCACCCCACTGGCGCTCATTAGTCGGTGACCGATGACGTCCTGCACGAAGTACCAGGTCAGCGCCATACTCCCGGCTGCCGCCAACGGCCACAGCACCGTACGCCACACGGCGCGGTCCATGAGGATCAGCAGCCCGCCGAGCAGCGCGAGCGCGACGCCCACCATCCACACGATCTCCAGCACGCTGAGCTGCGGCATTCCCGGGCCGGGCCACGACAGAGCGGCGAGCTCAGCCCACGGCACCACGGGCATCTGCCAGGCACCGTCCGCGGCGGGCGGGGGCGGCGCGGCCATGGCCTCCTGGTAGCGGTCGATCGCGGCGCCGAGCCCCAACGGTGCCAGCAGGATCCAGGAGACCACCCACGCACCGGCGGCCAGGCCGAGGCCGGCCACGGCCATCCGCACCCGGACGGCGTGGTCGCGCAGGTCGAGTCGGCCGATGGCCAAACCCGCGAGCAGCAGCGGAAGGGCGTAGATGGTGTCGGCGCCGAAGACGTAGTTGTGGAAGGTGGTCAGCCAGTCGCCGGGAGAAAGCAGGAGGGCCAGGCCCTGAGCCGGTTGGGGCGCGTCCGGCCCGTGCGCGGGCATGAACCCCCAGTCCTGCCCCCAGTTCATCGACGCGATCTTGAACACCGGGGACGCGACGGCGAAAACCCCGGCCGCGCCGAACAGCGTGCGCGTGCGCAGCGCCGTCCAGGGCAGTAGGAACAGCAGCCAGCCGGTGTACGCGGTGATGATGTTCGCGACTCCCGACACCTCCGCGAGGCAGAGGCCGAGGAGGAAGAGCACGGCGGCACGCACAGCGATGCGCAGGCGCGCGGCGCGCATCTCCCGGCCCGCCAGCGGGGACGATCCGCCGGTCATCAGCGCGACCGATACCCCGGCCAGAAGAAAGAACAGGCTCCGCGCCCTGGTGTCGGTGAACTGGTTCAGCCACTCCAGAAAAGTCGGCCACTCCTGCCCCATGGGGGTGGGCTCCAGCCACCCGGTGGGGACGAAGTGCATCCAGACCATGCCGAAGATCGCCAGCGTGCGTACCGCGTCGACGCCCAGCAGGCGGCCGACCGCAGGGCGGCGGCCGGGGGCCGGGTGGCGGTGCTGGGCGGGATCGGGGGCTGGTATCCGCTCCGCGGCGGGCGTGTCAGTCATCGGACTCCTCACAGGAACTGCCTCGCGTGATGTGTGCGCGGCCGACGTTAAGGAGCCGGTGTGACGGGCCCGCGGTCCCGCCGTCACCGCCGTGTGCGCTGCGGATGAGCGTAGTGTGACAGCCCGTGGGCGGAGGTCGCCCAGCCGTAGGCGGGGCCGCCCGGGTCAGCTGGGGCCGTCAGCGTCGCCGGTGGGATTGGCGATGCTGGCGGGATAAGCATTACCGGAGTCGCCGCAGCGCAGAGGCCAGGGATCCCGCTTCTCCTCGAAGATGCGGACGACGACCTCGGCGGGCGGGCGGCCCCCGGGAATGTCGGCGTTGGCGGCGGTGCAGACGATCTGGCTGATCGCCGTCACCGGCACGGCGGACGCCTTCACGGGGATGTAGATATTGACCGTTCCCTTAGTGGCGGTGACGCTCACGTCGCGGCCCATGGGCGGCACCTCGGTGAACAGCCCGCGCTCGCGCTCCGCGGGGGAGGGTCCGTCGAGGAGGAGATCTATGGCCTCCGGCGCATCGGGGGGACGGTCCACCGGCCGTGCGACCGCCCGGGGCCCCGCAGAATCGACGAAGAAAATGCGTGCGGTGTGGGTGTCCGCGCCTGGTCGTCGTATGCCCTGGGCGGGGCCTCCGGCCACGCTGGGGTCGGTCGGCGGAATACCGCACCCGGTGAGCGCTGCCAGCGCGAGCACGGTCGCGGCGCCCGCGCGCGGACGGATCGACCGGATCACATCGGCCCCCGCGACGTGGCTCGGGGCTCGTCGGGACCATCGGAATCGTCGGGTCGGTCAGCACCGTTGGAGCCGGCCCCTGTACTGCCGCGGGCCTTGGGGTCGACGGGGATGGAGACGGTGAACACGGCCCCTCCCCCCGGCGCGTTGGCGGCGGTCAGCGTGCCGTGGTGCAACCGCACGTTTTCCATCGCGATGGCCAGACCCAGCCCGCTGCCCTCGGAGCGTGGGCGTGCTGCGTCGGCCTTGTAGAAGCGGTCGAACACGCGCGTGAGCGCTTCGGGGGCGATTCCGGGGCCGTTGTCCGCGACGTCGATGAGCAATCTCCCCTCCGCGGCCCAGGCGCGCAACCGGACCGGCACGCTGCCGTGCCGCAGCGCGTTGCTGATCAGGTTGGCCAGAACGACGTCGATGCGGCGGGGGTCGAAACGCGCCCGCAGTCCCTCGGGGAGTTCCGCTTCGACGTGGTCGTCCCAGGCCCTGAGCTGCAGGGTCTTGCGGACCGCCGTGGCCACGTCGACCTCGTCGAGCTGGAGCGCGGCCGCTCCGGCGTCGAATCGGGAGATCTCCATGAGGTCCTCGACCATGCGGGCCAGTTTGGCGGTCTCCTGGCTGATAAGCCGGACTGCGTCGGCGGTGTCGGGGGCGAGTCGCTCGGCCTCCTCGTCAAGCACGCCGGTGACCGCGGTCATCGCGGAGAGCGGGGTGCGCAGCTCGTGCGAGACGTCGGCGGCGAAGCGTCGGGCGTTGGCCTCCATTCGGCGCAATTCGGCGTCGCCCGCCTCCAGGGCGGCGGCCATGGTGTTGAACGTGCGGGTGAGGTCCGCGAGTTCGTCGTTGCCAGAGACGGGCAGGCGGGTGTCGAGCCCGCCGGTGGTGATGCGCTCGGCGGCCTCTTGGAGCCGCCGGACCGGAAGCAGCACGCGCCGGGCGGCGAGGAGCGCCGGGACCACGGCGAGCACAAGCGCGGGCACCGCCCCGACCTGGGCGGCGGTCACCAGCGCGGCGATGTCGTCCCGCTCGCCGCCAAGCGACATGTCGGCGTAGACCACGACGCCGGAAGGGGTGTCGCTGTCGGCGAAGTTGACCGGCATAGCGATGAGGAGCCGGGGGTCACCGTCGCGGTTCACTCGCTGGTATACGGCCGAACGCCCGTCGTCGACGGCCGCGCGCAACGGCCCTTGAACGGTCCTCCGCGTCTCGCGCGCCGGTCCGGGGACGATCGGCCCATCCTCATAGGAAACGGAGATACGCCAGGGGTGCGAGCCTCCGGCCTGCTGTAGCCGCAGGGCGAAGTCGCGCAGGTCCTCCTCCTGAGGCGGGACGGCGAGGTCGGGTCCGAGTGAATCGACCTGCGTGCGAAGGTCGCTGACGGCGGCCTGCTGCGTGCGTTCCAGGATGGCCCCGCGTGCCTGGCGGAAGGTGACGGTGGCGGTGAGCAGAGCGCTGAGAACGGCGACGACGAGAAACGCCACGACCAGCCGCGGTCGCAGCCCCCAGCGCTGCGCTGCCGCTCGGGCCAGGCGCCGCGGCATGCGCGGGGTCACGGTCACAGTGGCCCGAACCGGTATCCGAAACCCCGCACGGTCTGCACGTAGCGGGGTGAGCGGGGATCATCCTCGATCTTGGCCCGCAACCGCATGACGCACGCGTCTACCAGGCGCGCGTCGCCGTAGAAGCTGTGCTCCCAGACCTGTTCCAACAGCTGCTGGCGGCTGAAGACCTGCCCGGGCGCGGCAGACAGGAACAGCAGCAGCTTGAGCTCGGACGGCGCGAGCACGACATCCTCGCCCGCTTTGGAGACCAACAGGCCCGCCCGATCGATGGCCAGCGCATCGTGTGTCTCCACCTGGGGCGCCGCCACGACGGTGCTGGAGACATCCGGGGCGCCGGTTGCGTCGGCGGTTGCGTCGGCCGTCGCTTGTTGCGGCACCACGCGCCGCAGAACGGCACGCATGCGCGCTTCGAGGACCTCCCCGCTGGCCGGTTTCACGACGTAGTCATCGGCCCCGGCCTCCAAGCCGACCACCATGTCGATGTCGTCGCCGCGGGCCGAGAGAATGATGAGCGGCACCTGCCGCTCCTCCCGGATACGGCGGCAGACTTCCAGTCCGCTCATGCCCGGCAGCATCAGGTCCAGGAGGACCAACTGGGGGTCGAACCGCCGCAGAGCGAGCAGACCGGCCTCACCGCTGTCGGCGACCTCGATCTCATGGCCGCGTCGGCGCAGCGCGAGCGTCACCCCCTTCTGCACGGCGGTGTCGTCCTCGATCAGCAGTACACGTGTCATGACGGCGCGGCACTCTCCCCCGAGCTTGGCATCGCGCATCAGCCTACGACCGGATGACGGTCACCCCGCTATCGTGGACATCTGCTTTGACAAGGCGTTTCGCGTTCCATGACGACCCGGTGACAGCTCCCCGCGACAGGCCCGCCGCCCCCTCGTGCCGGTGGGTGGATGGCCGCTTGGATCAGCTACCCGCTCTTCCCCCGCCATCGGCTGAAGCGGGGCCCTTCACCGCAGCCAGCGGCGAGGGGCAGACGTATCACCACCGGTGGCTTCCAGTGAACCGGGGGTGCGAAGCGACGCCGTGACCAGCGTGGGTAACCCCACCCAAGCAAAATGCGAGGGCCGCTGCCGTGTCCCCCCTCAAAATCACGGCGGCGGCCCTCGCTTGGGAACGGTCGCCGACTCCTCCCCCCTGGAGTCGCGACCTGTGAAAGCTCGCGTAGCACGATTTCGGTGATGTCCCTCTCGCGCTAGTACGTACATTACCCACGGCGACCTGGCTAAACAACCCTCAGTCACAGGAAATTACTTAAAGTGATCTCCACTCGTGGCTCTTCAACGGACCAAGCCTGCGAGGCGATCGTCAAACGGGGGTCATGGCAGCCGCCCGCTGTGCCGGACATAACCTGGGGACGTGCGTTTCCCGCTGTTGCAACCTCGCTGGATCGGCATCCACCTGGCCGCCGTGGTCGTCGCCGTGTCCTGCTTTGGCCTGGGCTATTGGCAGTACGTCCGAGCGCAGGAGCCCTCGCGGGAAGTGATCACCAACCCGCTGCAGGACCTCGACGAAGCGGCACGGTTGACGGCCGTCCTCACGCCCGGCGAGTACATGCCGGACGATGACGCGAACCGGGCGGTCACCGCCACCGGTACCTACGACGCCGACGCGCGGCGGTTAGCGCCCGCGTTGTCGCCCGACGGGGACGAAGGATACTACGTCGTCTTCCCACTGGTCACGGGCGACGGTGTCGCGGTCGCGGTGAATCGCGGCTGGATCCGCGCGGAGGACATCGACAGGGTCGACGAGCTGCCCGCGCCGCCCGAGGGCAAGGTCACGGTGACCGGCTGGCTCCGTCCTCCGCAGACAGCGGAGGACGGGTACGTTCCGCTGACGGTGCCGAAGGGCCAAATCGACCGGATCTCACCGGCCGTGCTGGTGAACGAGTGGCCCTACCGGCTCTATGAGGGGTACCTCACCATGGCCGAGCAGGACCCCGCGGATCCACCCGCGGCCGCCTCGGCTCCCCATACCGAGGTGATCCCCCCTCCGAGTCCGCCCACGGAGATCATCTGGAACTGGCGGAGCCTCAGCTACGCCGCCCAGTGGGTGATCTTCGGCATCGCCGCTATCGTGTTCTGGATCTCGCTGATGCGCCGCGAGAACGGGAGCGGCCGCCCGGGCGGCGAAGCTCCCGAGGATCGCGTTGGGGACGAGGAGTCCGACGCTCAGCGGTCGGCTGCGGCCGCTTCCTGACCGGGCGACGCCGCCTCGGCGTCCATCGCGGCCTTCTCCGCCTTGGCCAGTCGGTGCTCCAGGATGAGCCCCAGGAACGGGATCGTTCCGGCCAGGGCGACGCCGACCGTGCGGCCCGCGCTCCACCGGCGGTCCATGGCGAGCCATACCACGACGAGCACGTAGAGCATGTAGATGTAGCCGTGCGGGAGCGCCACCAGCTTCATCAGCACGGTGTCGTCGCCGAACCACTGCTCCATCCCGGCCGGGGCCGCCACCAGCGAGAACCGTGCGGCCTCACCGACCAGGTACTTGGCCGGCATGGCGACGAATGTCAGCAGCAGGAGGAGGACACCCGTCACATAGGCCAACACGCGGTACAGCGTGAACGGCAGACGCTTCTTATCCACTGGTGGCACCTCGGGACGATCGGTCGAACGGCATGGGTGCGGGGGTGGCGCGATGTGGCCACCCCCGGAGAACCTCTTGTCCTTCGAGCCTAAGTGCTGCTGAGAGCGGTCAGCGTTCGGGGCGGGCGAAGAGGATGGCGTCGTATTGGCTGGTGGTTGGCGGGGTGGCTGGTGGCGGGCGGGCTGACAGGGGATGCGGGTGGAGGCCGGCGGGGGTTACGAGGGTCAGCGGTTCAGGCGGCGGGTGAGGGGCGTCGACCCGCGGACGGTGGGTTCGGGCGCTCTCGGGCTACAGCGAGCCGGACTCCCGGGTGGGGCTGCTCCACCGGCCGTCGGATGTGGCGGTCCAGGCCTGCGGGATGGTGCGCAGCGTCAGGTAGGAGTCGACGAGGCGCATCGGCAGGAAGAACAGTCCGTAGATGAGGTAGCTGGGCCTGCGCCGGATCGTGGCCATGACGCAGGTGAGGACGTAGTCCGGGACGAACAGCCCGACCGCGATCGCTGTCAGCGGCAGCACCGCCGTCACCGCGTCGTATCCCGTCGCGTAGAACCCGAGCGAGAGCACCGCGTCACCGGTGACCTCCGGCAGCAGCGTGAAGAGCGCGAGCCCGGCCATGATGATCAGCATGACCGCGACGAACAGCACCTCCAGGATGTAGAAGAGCAGCGCGAACCAGAACAGGCTCGGCCACACCCCGTGCCGCCGCACCGTCTGCCAGAAACCCAGCGTCCAGCGCCGCACCTGCTTGACGTAGTCGCGGATGGTGAAGGGGTCCTGGCAGTAGGCCTTGGTGTTGGGGTTCATCGAGATCCGGCCCAGGCGCCGGTGGTGCACCTCGAACGTCATGTTGAAGTCCTCGATGACCAGGCCCTTGGGGTTGATGTCGAGCTGCTTGAGCACCGAGCTCCGGTACACGCTGGCGAATCCGGGGACGATGAAGGTGCAGCTGGTGTGCCGCCACGTCTGGCCGAAGCGGAGCAGATACTGGAGGAGCCAGTAGAGCCGGTCCCGGTAGGCCGAAATGAGCCGACCGATCAGGGTGCGCTCCTTCGGCTTCCACTCCGCGACCACGAAACCCGCCACGGCGGCGACCGACGGGTCGCTGAGCTGCTTGCGCGCCCCTGACACGTACTTCTCGTCAAGCGCGGTGTCGGCGTCGAGGATGACCACACCGTCGTAGTTTTCGGTTAGGTCGAATTCCTGGATCACCGCTTCAATCGCCCCCGCCTTGCCGCGGTTGGTGAGCAGCTCCAGGACGTTGACGCCGGTTTCGGCCGCGATATCGGCCGTGGCGTCCTTCGAGCTGTCGGACACCACATAGATGTCCCAGCGGTTGAACAGCCGCAGGGCCGACTTGATGGCCCCGTCGATCACCGGTTCCTCGTTGTGGGCCGGGATGATGACCGCGAGGGCGATCTGGTCGGTCCCGGTCGCCCCCTCGGCCGCGGTCCCGGTGCCCGTCGCCGATCCGCCGCCGGCGCCGCCCCCACCGGTTACGGTGACCGTGCCGACCGCGGAGCCGCTGCCGCCGACGTCCTTCACCGCGTTCTGGCGGACCAACGCGCGCTCATCACTGGGCGCTCGTCCACCACCGGGGCCGGTGGCATGCGCACCCCGCCGCTCGGGTACGGTCCTCCTCGCGAGGAGCGCGCGCACGCCATCATCACCTAGGCGGACGCCGCCGATGACGGTCCACACGAAGAGGTTCACGCCGAGGGCCATCCACAGGAAGAGCGGCGTGGGGCCGGCCGTGCCTGAAGATAAGACGAACCGCAGCCAGGTGACGAACAGCGTCACGGCGAGCGTGAGGGCGAGGAGCCCCGCGACCCAACTCCCTATGAAACGGGCGGTACGCACCGGTAACCCTCCAGGGGGGACAGTTTCGGACTGACGGCAACCGACAAAGCCAGCATTAGGATGACGTTTCCCATAAGCAGGAAGTTCACCGACTTCCGCGACCTATGTAGGCCACACAAATCGTATGCATGGACTTGCGGTCAGTGAGTCGTGTTGATGCAATACCGAGTGGGGATGGGATCCACTCATCCCGTATACGTAGTTTCTTCGTATTTCAACTTTGTTCAACGACCTGCCCCCCGACGTTCGATCCACAGAGGACAGCGGCGGATCCTCACCCCGGACCGACCCCGACCATCGCCGGCACGCGCCCATGGCGCGTGTATTCCCCGCCTCGGAGAGGAACCGCAGTGCGCGTCGCCATGCACCAGCCGCATTACTTGCCCTGGCTGGGCCTCATCGACAAAATCGATCGATGTGACCTGTTTGTCGTACTCGATCACGTTCAGTACGAGCGCCGAGGTTGGCAGAATCGCAACTACGTCGCCTCGAAGAGCGGCCCAGTACTGCTCTCCGTCCCGGTATTCCAGGGGAACCGTGACGAACGCATCATGGACAAACTGATCAACAACGATCAGAAGTGGCGGGAGAAACACCGCCGCACACTGGCGGAGCACTGCTACCGCGGAGCCCCGTTTTTCGACCCGTTCGGCCAGGACTTCCTGCGCCTCTACGACACCGAGTGGGAGCGCCTCATCGATCTGTCGATGGCCTCCACCCGCTTCCTCCTGACCAGCTTCGGGATCACCACGCCGATCGTCCTCGCGAGCGAGCTCGGCGACTTTCCCGGTCAGAAGTCCGAGCTGCTGGCACAGATCTGCGCGAAGGTCGGCGCCGACGTGATGCTCTCCGGCGACGGCGCCCGCGACTACGTCGACCAGGGCCTCTTCCAGAAGTACGGGATCGAGGTCGAGTGGCAGAACTTCCAGCATCCGGAGTATCCGCAGCCCGCCCGTGGCAAGGGCGAGTTCCTGCCCCGCATGGCCGCTCTGGACCTGCTGTTCAACGTCGGCCCCGACGGCCTCGGGCTGCTCCGCGCGGCACGCGCCCCAACAACCGGGAGCTGACCGGTTCGACGCGGTATGCCAACCATCACACCTGCGTAGACGTCTTCTATGACCAGGTGGAGTGATCCGCACCGTGCCTACTGCCGTACTGCCTGAATAATCCCCCGTCTCCGAAGGACATGGCATGACGATCAACTGGTCCGAGCAGCGCATCCTCATCTTCGCCCCCCACCCCGACGACGAGACGCTCGGCTGCGGCGGGCTGATGCACAAAGCCAAGGCTGCCGGTGCCCAAATCTTCATCCAGTTCCTCACCGTGGGCGACACCGCCGACCTGTCCCCCAAAGGCTTCTCCACCGCCCACGAGCGGTACGCCGAGATCAAGGAGGTCGCCGACTACTTCCGCTGGGACGACTGGCACGTCGCCTTCCCCGGCGATGAGTACCACCTCAAGCTCGACCAGGTACCCCGTTTCGAGCTGTGCAACGCGATCGAGCGCCAGAGCCCGCTGTCCATAGCGAACCTTAAACCGACGATGGTGCTCGCCCCGCATCGGACCAGTTACAACCAGGACCACCAAGTCACCGCGGAGGCCGTCCACACGGCCCTGCGCCCGTCCAATAATGTCCAGCGACACCACCCCAATCTGGTGCTCGCCTACGAGGAGGCTGCCGACCAGTGGCGGTACGAGGCGGCCGCCTCACCCAACCTCCTTGTCGAACTGCAGGAACACGACCTCGACGCGAAGATCACCGGCATGAGCCTGTACGGCACCCAGGTCCACGACCATCCGCACACCCGGTCGGAGCTCACGCTCCGGAGTCTGGCCGCCCTGCGCGGAATGCAGAGCGGAGTCGCACTGGCCGAGGGCTATCACGCCCTGCGCTGGCTTGCCTGAGCGTCGAAACCCCCGTGTCTCCCTTACCAGTTCACCGCACGCAAACCGAATCAGCTATGTACAACCGCACCCTTGGAGGGGGAGGCTACGTTGAAGGCTGTAGTGACCGGCGGTGCCGGGTTTATCGGTTCTCATCTCTGCGATTACCTGATCGCCCATGGGCATGAGGTCACCGTGCTGGACGATTTGTCCACCGGATCGGAGTCCAATCTCGAACAGGTTGCCCAGAACCCATCGTTCGAACTGGTCAAGGGGTCGATCCTGGACCAGAGTCTGGTCCACGACGTGATCGCGGGAAGCGATACCGTCTTCCATCTCGCCGCGGCGGTCGGCGTCCACACGATTGTGGACAACCCGCTGCGGTCTCTCCACACCAACCTCCACGGCACCGAGAACGTGGTCGACGCCGCGGTCTCGCACGGCGCCCGCTTCATGGTCGCCTCGACCAGCGAGGTCTACGGCAAGAACGACGCCGACGGCCTCACCGAGGACGCCGACCGTATCCTGGGGTCACCTCTGAAGAGCCGGTGGTCGTACGCCGCCGCCAAGGGCCTCGACGAACTCGTCGCCCACATCTACGGCGAGCAGTCCGGCATCCCCTGCGTCATCACGCGGTTCTTCAACATCGTCGGCCCCCGCCAGACCGGGCGCTACGGCATGGTCGTCCCCCGGTTCGTCTCCCAGGCACTGAACAACGAACCCATCACCGTCTACGGCGAAGGCACCCAGCGCCGCTGCTTCGGCTCGGTGTTCGACATCATTCCCGCCGTCGTCCGGCTCATGGACACCCCCGCCGCGTACAACAAAGCCGTCAATCTGGGGGGACAGGAGGAAGTCTCGATCAAGGGACTGGCCGACCGCGTTATCGAACTCACCGGCTCCTCCAGCGAGATCTCCTACATCTCCTACGCGGACGCCTACGGGAAGGGCTACGAGGACATGCAGCGCCGCATGCCCGACACCAGCCTGGCCAACCGCCTTATCGACTACGCGCCACAGCGCGACCTGAACGACATCATCACGTCGATCATCGAGTACACGAGGGACGAGGATTCCGCGCCCCAGGCCGCGGCGGTCTGACCTCCCTCCGGGCCGGATCCCGTCCGTCCGGCCCACCGGGGCCATCACCCCCACCGTCCCCACTGAGTGCGCCCCACCACGCAGAATCCCGACCAAGATCCCCATCACGATCCCGATTCGCCCGATCCGAATCCGAGGAGGGCGCTCACCGCGACCACGATGGCGACCGCCGCCGCTGACCCGCTCAGCAGGTAGATCGCCCACGGCGCGGCAAGCGGTGCGGGCGGGGTCCCCGTGGCGTCATCATGCAGACCGTGGTCAGTCGCGTGCCAGCGCCGACGCAGATGCGCCATGAGGACCCCCACCGCGACGGCCACAACCAACACGGCCACCAACCGGTAGATGGGGTCGGGCCCGCTCCCCGGCCCCGCCTCGCCGCTCTGGAAGGGATCGCGCAAATAGAGCAAGGCGACAACGAAGATGACGATCAGCGTGCGCTGCCAGGCGAGGAACGTCCGCTCCGGCTGCAGCCCAGCGTCCCGGTCCGCCGACCGGTCCGGGGTTCCCCGGTCGGCTCCCTCCGCGGCCCTGCTTTCGGTGTCGGCTCTGTCCTCGGTGACGGGCCTGTCCTCGGCGGCGGCCCGGATCCGCGCTTTCCTCGGTTCCGACCTGCCCATCGGGCTCACCGCCAGTAGTTGCCGAGCAGGACCGCTACGCAGACGATCGCGATGCCGATCGTGGTGATCACCGGCAGAGCACTCATCGGAAGCGGTTGGCCGAGACGCATGGCGCGCTGCACCCGCACCCAGCGCACGGGCGCGTAGATGGTGATGATGACCGCGAGCGCGGTGAGAGCCAGGCCGACCACCAGCTTGAGCTCCGCACGCCAGTCCAACGGGACGAGGTGCAGCACGGCGACCGCTCCGGCCACCAGCGCGAGCGACGTGCGGATCCAGGCGAGGAAGGTGCGTTCGTTGGCCAGGGTGAACCGGTAGTCGGGCTCCTCGCCCTCCGCCGCGTCACGGCGCCGGAACAACGACGGCCTGCCTATGCCCACGCCGTTCCCCCCCCGCACACCGAGACGATTCATCCTCATATCAGTCGACACTAGCCACGATGGGCTTTTCCTCCCAACTCGGTATTCACCAGGTGTTTTGTAGGGAAAACCGAGCGTGACGATTCCCAGGTCCGCACATCCGCGGCACGCATGCGGAACAAATCAGTGGGCACGACCGCTCTACGAGGGACCAACCGATAGACACAGCATCAACGACTCAGGAGACTTCGTGGCCACCATCGAGCTCACCAAGGACAACTTCAACGAGACCCTGACGGATAACGAGTTCGTCCTGATCGACTTCTGGGCCTCGTGGTGCGGCCCGTGCAAGACCTTTGCCCCGATCTTCGACCAGGCGTCCGAGGAGAACCCCGACCTGCTCTTCGCCAAGGTGGACACCGAGTCCCAGCAGGAACTGGCCGCCGGCTTCGACATCCAGTCGATCCCCACGCTGATGGTCGTGCGGGACAAGACCGTGATCTTCAACCAGCCCGGTGCACTTCCCAAGGACGCTTTGGACGACCTCATCAAGCAGTGCCGCGAACTCGACATGGACGAGGTCCGCAAGGAGATCGAGAAGCAGCAGGCCGACGGCCGCGCCTCCGCCGAGTGACCGGCGCCGGGCCTCCGCCGCACGGTGCGGGGCCATGGAGGGGACCGCACCCCGCATAGGGGGCGGTCCCCGCGTGTGGTCCACGGTGACGGGCGCGACCGCCTCGGCCCTGCTGCCTCGGCCCTGTTGCCTCGGTCCTATTGCCTCGGTTTTCCCGTTCGGGCGAAGAGCCGCTTAATTGTGCGATCCGCCGTCGACACGCAGTTCGACGCCGGTCATGAAGCCGGCGTCCGCGGATCCCGCGAAGGCGACGGTCCCGGCGATCTGTTCCGGCGCCCCGAGCGTCCCCGTCTGCGGAACGATCCGGCGGTAGTAGGAGGAGACAGGCTCAGACCCCTCGGGGAACAGCGTCGACCGCGTCATCGGCGTCATCACGCCGCCGGGGGAGATCGCGACAGCCCGCACGCCGTGCGGCGCCACCTCGGCGGCCAGGCTCAGGGTGAACGCGAGCACCGCTCCCTTCGAGGCCGCGTAGGCGGTCATCAGGGGGTGGGCGTGGGTCGCCGAGGTCGACGCGGTGTTGATCACTACTCCCCTGCTTTCGATGAGGTGCGGCAGGGCTTCCCGGCAGAACAGCATCGTGCCGAGGGCGTTGACGTCGAGCAGACGGCGCCACTCGTCGACGCCGAGCTGGGCCAGCGGCGTCACGCTGAGCATCCCGGCGACGTTGACCAGCAGATCGATCCGGCCGAACCGCTCGGCGGCCGTGGCCACCGCCGCTCTCGCCTCCCGCTCATCGCCCACGTCCGCGACCACCGGGACCAGACGCGGCCCCTGTGGCCCGTTGCTCTTCTCGGCCAGCCGCACGGTCTCCTCCAGCCCGTCTTCGTCGCGATCGACGACGAGCAGCCCTGCCCCCTCAGCCGACAGCCGCAACGCCGTCGCCCGGCCGATTCCCGAGGCCGCGCCTGTGAGCACGGCCGCCTTGCCGACGTAGCGACGACCGTTGTGCTCGGTATTCGCGCGCTCCACGTCGGTGCGCTCTGTGCCCGCCTGCTCCGCATCCATCTGGGCCTCATCCCTGTAGGTCCCGTCGGGGACCCCTCCGATTGACGTTTTCCCAGTGGGAGGTACCCGCCCGTTCTGCGCATTATCAAACATGCGCTTGGCAGACGCAGAAGCGAGAACGGGGGCAGGCCGCGCCGCCGGTCGCGTTCCGGCCGCGGTGGTTCCGGCAGTCACGCTCCGACAAGAGCGCTCTGGCAATAGGGAGCCCGAATCAGGCGGCCGATCGTCGCGCGAGGTAGACGACATCAGGTTCGCCCCGACGCGCCGGGACCTCGATCGTCTCGATGCCGCCGAAACGTTGTTCCAGCAACGCCGCGAAAGCGGGCGCCCGCATCGCGCTCCAGAAGGCGACCACGCCGCCGGGGAGCAGCAGGCGCTCCAGCCAGCCGAGTGCGGCGGGCTCGTACAGCTGCCCGTTGCCCTCCACGACAGTCCAGTCCGGGCCGTTGTCGGTGTCCAGACAGATGACGTCGTAGCCGGTTCGCGCGCCGCCGGCCGACGCCCGGTCGGCGGCGTCCCGCAGCCAGGTGACGATGTCCGCGCGGGTCAGCTCACACCGCGGATCGGCCGGCAGGTCCCCCGCGACCTCGGCGAGCGGGCCACTGTGCCACGCGATGACCAGCGGCTCCAGTTCGATGACCCGGACGTGGCCGACGCGGGGATCGTCCAGGGCCTCGCGCGCGGAGAACCCCATGCCGAGGCCGCCGATCAGCACGCGTGCCGCGGCGGGCTCGCCGGGCAGCGCGTCCAAGGCGGCCCGCACCATCCGCCGCTCGGACGCGCCGTCCCGGGTGTCCATGAGCGCGACGCCGTTGCTGAAGATTTCGAATTCGGCCCCGACCCGACGCAGCACCAGGTCGCCGCCGGTCTCCCCCATGGCGCGCGCGATGACCTCGGGCTCGGGGTCGGGTCGCAGGCCGTGGGTGGACATCGGGGCGGCTCCAACAGGGCGGCCCCGCGGCGTGTGGGGCCGGGCGTCGAGGGCGGTTCGGTGATGTGCGGGACGCTACAGGCGGCAGGCGTAGATGTCGGTGACGAGGATGGCGCGGGCGCCGATTCCCCACAGGTCGTCCATAATCCGCTGGGCGTCACGACGCGGGACCATGGCGCGCACCGCGACCCAGCCCTCGCGGTGCAGCGGCGAGACAGTCGGCCCCTCCATCCCGGGGGTGAGCGCGACGGCGTCGTCCAGACGCTCGGCGTGCACGTCGTAGTCCATCATCACGTAGTCGCGGGCGACGAGGACCCCCCGCAGGCGGCGCAGCAGCTGCTCGATCTTGGGGTCGTCGTCGGCGTCGCGCTGCCGGATCAGGACGGCCTCGGACTGCAGGATCGGGTCGCCGAAAATCTCCAGCCCGGCCTGGCGGAGCGTCGTTCCGGTGGACACGACGTCGGCCACGGCATCAGCCACGCCCAGCTGGATGGAGCTCTCCACGGCACCGTCGAGGTGGATGACCCGGGCATCGATCTCGCGTTCGGCCAGGTAGGAGCGGAGCAGACCGTCGAACGACGTCGCGATCCGCTTGCCGTGCAGGTCCTCCAGCTTCATGGACGCGCCGTCGCGCGCTGCGAAGCGGAACGTGGACCCGCCGAAGCCCAGCGGCAGGACCTCGTCGACGGGTGCCTGGGAGTCGAGCGTCATGTCACGCCCGGTAATACCGGCCTGCAGGATCCCCTCGCCGACGTAGACGGCGATGTCCTTGGGGCGGAGGAAGAAGAACTCGGTCTCGTTGTCGGGGTCGACCAGGACGAGGTCGCGCGAGTCCTTGCGCTGGCGGTATCCGGCCTCGCGGAGCATGGCGCTGGCGGGCTCGGAGAGCTGGCCCTTATTGGGCACGGCGATACGGAGGTAGTCCGTCATTGGAGGTGCTTCCCCTACTCATCGGCTCAAGCATGTCGGTGTGGACGTCGACTGCGCGGTCGATCCCGGGGCGAGGTGTCGCAGGTCCAGGATCGACCTACAGATGCTTGTAGACGTCCTCCAGGCGCAGGCCGCGGGCCAGCATCAGGACCTGGAGGTGGTAGAGGAGTTGCGAGATCTCTTCGGCGGCGGCCTCGTCGGACTCGTACTCGGCGGCCATCCAGACCTCCGCGGCCTCCTCGACGACCTTCTTGCCGATGGCGTGCACGCCGGCGTCGAGTTGGGCCACCGTGCCCGACCCCTCGGGTCGGGTCTCGGCCTTCTCGGACAGCTCGGCGAACAGCTCTTCGAAGGTCTTCATGATCACTCTTCGCTAGACGACGTGCTCTCCCAGGGTAGGCGCATCGCGGCCCGCTTGGTGACCCGACCCGGCGGATCGGCGGCGGAGAAGCGAAGCCAGGGGACGCGGAGGCGAACCTTATCTCTTAATCCCCGTCAGCCGAACCTGCGGGCCAGCGACTTGAACACGCTGCGCGGCACGACGCGGAGCAGATTGTCGGCGGCCTTGTACTGGGCGCCGGGGACGACCTTCGTGCGCCCGCTGGCCCAGGCGCGCAGGGAGTCGCGGACGATGCGCTCCTTGGGGACCCACGCGATGTCGGGCAACCCCTTCTCTTGTACCGCGCGGGTCATATCCGTGCGCACGTAGCCGGGCAGCACGGCCGTCACATGCACGCCGTGCTTGGCGACCTCCAGGGCGACGCTCTCGCTCCACAGCGTGACGAACTTCTTGCTGCCACCGTAGACCGATCCGTGCGGGTTGACCGTCAGCTCGCCGGCGATCGACGCCACGTTGATCACGCCGAGCGGCGCGCCGTGCTCGCCCGCCTCGCGGCGGGCGATTTGGGCCGGCAGCACCGCGCGCGCCAGGCGGAGGACCGCGCGGACGTTAAGGTCGACCATGGAGTCGATGGCGGAGGGGTCCATCGTGGCGAACGTCCCGCCCTCGCCGCGGCCCGCGTTGTTGACCAGCAGGTCGATCGGGGCGTCGTCGCCGGTGCCATCGGCACGGAGGCGCTCCTCCACCGCGGCCAGGTCGGCGTCGTCGGTCAGGTCGGCCGGGAGCACCCGCGCGTCGACCCCGTGGCGCTCACTCAGATCGGCGGCGAGCCGCTCGATGGCCTCGGCCCGGCGGGCGACGAGGACGAGTGCGTATCCGCGTTCGGCGAGTTTGCGGGCGTACTCCTCGCCGATCCCGGTTGACGCGCCGGTGACGAGTGCCGTTCGGGGACTGCGCGATCCGCTCATACGGCGCCATGTTACCGACAGGTTGCCCTATGAGACAGGGGGCAACGGGTGATTGCGTCAGTCCATTATCGCGTTAGTCGACGCTTTGAAGGCCCCTGTTGCTGGCCTGTGTTGCGGGCCTTTGTGGAAAAACACAAGACCCATACAAAAAACGGACGAACAGGCATAATCAAGGCGTTGCATGATAGCTGCGCACCTCGGCGGCCCCCCGATTAACAGGGAGCTTAGACAGAGGACGCTAGCGTAGGGTCATGGCACCGACCCAGAGCTTCTCCGAGCCGTTCAGCCTTGATGCCCGCCTGCGCGACACTGGTCTGTTTTTTCGAGAGGCATTCCGCACTTTCCGGGCGACCGGTGCGGTTTTCCCCAGTGGGCCGGTGCTCGCGAACCATCTGACCAGATTCGTTGCCGAGCGCGAGGACCCGACGGCTTCGCTGCGCATCATGGAGGCGGGCTCGGGGACCGGCCCTGTGTCCCGTGCCATCGCCGCCGCCATGCGGCCCGGCGACACCCTCGATCTCGTGGAGTCCAACCCGGAGTTCGCCACCTATCTCCGGGGCCTGCTGGACACCGACCCGACCCTGGGCCGGGTCGCCGAGCAGACGACGGTCCACCAGACCCTCGTCACCGACCTGGGAACAGACCGGGAGTACGACGTCATCGTCTCCGGCCTCCCCTTCGCCAACTTCACGGCGGAGGAGGTGCGGGAGATCTTCGACTACTACCTGACCGTGCTGCGCCCCGGGGGCCACCTGTCCTTCTTCGGCTACCTCTACACGAAGGAGATCAAGGCGATCGTCGCGTCGCGCCATGACTACCTACGCCAGGTCCGGTCCAGCTGGGTCGTGGAGGAGTGGGTGAACCGCTACGGCGTCGAGTCCCAGCGGATACTGCCCAATATCCCCCCGGCGTGGATCCACCACCTGCGCAAACCCGCGAAAGGGTGACCCGCCCGCCCTTCCCCTTCTTCACCGCCCCTGTCGCGCCCCTGCCGCGCGGCGGGGGTTGCGTCGTTTCGGGGCCCGCACCCCGCGTCACACCCCCGGACACTCCAGCGCCGTCAATAAAGGTTGACACCCTGATGTTGTCAACATAGATTGACAACACGGCTGGGGAAAACCACCCACTGCCGCTGTGACAAACGCGAAGCGGGGTGCCTGCACCATGTTCGAGCGATTTACCAACGAAGCCCGCCGGGTCACGGTGGGCGCCCAATCGGAGGCACAGGACCTGGAGCACCGCAGCATCGGTACCGGGCATCTGCTCCTGGCCCTCATGGCCGAAGACGGCGGCGCCGGGGGACGGGCGCTCCGCGATCACGCTCCGCCCCTCGACGAGCTGCGCGAAGCGGTACGGCGGACCGCCGCCGGTAACGCACCGCGCCGCCGGGGCGGCGTCCTGCCGATCGCGCACACTCCCTTCTCCGAGAACGCGAAGAGGGCCCTGGAACTCTCCCTCCGCTACGCGATCCACTTCGGGCACAAGACCATCACCGCGGGACACGTGCTGCTGGGGACGCTGTACGTCGAGGAGGGGACCGCCGTGCGCGTCCTCACGGACGCCGGGACGGATCTCGGCGCCCTGCGCGCGGCGACCGAGCGGCGCACCAAGGAGGCGCACGGGTGAGGCAACCGGTGCTCGGCGGCTGGGCCTCCCCTGGACCGCCCCGTCATCGTCGGCGCCAGGTGCACCGGTGCGGAACCGATCCCCGTCGCCGGAATCCCCCCTCTTGCTACGGTTCCGTGTGTCGTCCGCGCCGGTGCGCTTCCCCCGTGGCGCATGGCCGTTTCTGTGCCCCTGTGTCCCCGACCCCGAAGGCCTTTTCCATGCGACTCGTTCCCTCCTCCCCCGTGTCCTGCTCTGTCGTGGCTCTCGGCGCGGTCGTCGTGGGCGGCGCCGTCCTCGTCGGCTGCGACGTCATCCCGACTGACGGCAACCTGTGGGAGGGGCTGGGCGCGGAGGCCTCGCCGTCGCCGTCCCCAAGCGCCTCGGCCCAGCAGGCCGGGCCCGCCTTTTCCCTGCCCGAATCCTGCGAGGGCATCGGCGCCGCCGAGCTCGTCGGGGACCTGGTGCCGCGGGGCAGCACCGCCGACGAGACCGTCGGGGAGGTCGAGGGCGCGTCCGGCGCCGAGGAGGTGGCGTGCTCCTGGTCCGGGGGCGAGGCCGGTGACCCGGGCAGCGCTCCCGGCGGGGTCGAGGACGGGGCGGACGCGGCGGGCACCCCGTCGATCATCCTCACCTTCACGGTCGACACCGACCCCAGCAATCGGGCCCAGATCATCCCGGTGCCCGGCGGCCAGGAGGAGATGAACTGGGAGGTCGACGTGCCCGTCGACACCGAGACCTACCGGACCGACACGACCGTGGAGCTCGGCGGCGAGCTGAAGTACATCTCCACCGCCGAGGGCTCCGCCAAGCACCTCTATCTCTCCCTGCCCGGCGACTTCCACGTGTCGGCCAGCGCCATGTTCTCCGACGCCACCAAGGAGGACCTGGAGCGGGTCGTCCTCGCGGCCGCCGAGAAGGCGCGGCGGTAAGAGAACGGGACGACAGGCGAAGCCGCCAACGGCCTCCGGCCGCCGAACCAACAACGGGTTCCCCGCTCCGACGCGGCGTCCCGAGCGGAGAACCCGTTCCGTGTGACGTACCGGGCGCGACAGAACGCGGAGGGATGAACGGGGGCGCGCCCCGGGCTACCGCTGCTCGATCGGGATCTCCGGGAGCTCCCCGAAGGGGCCGGCCCGCAGGGTCAGCTCCGCGACGCCCTCCGGCGGAGCCGGGAACACCGCGACGAGCTCATAGGGCTTGCCCGGCTGCAGCTCGTGCACGTCCTCGGCGAACCCGCTGTACTTGTCGTCGCCGAAGTCCATCTGCGCGACGTAGCGCACCAACTTGGCCTCGGGGTCCACCAGCTGGAACCCGCCCAGGGTCCCCTTGCTGAACTTCTCCGGGCCCCCCGCCTGCAGCGCGTCCGCCCCGCCCATATCCGGCGAGACCGGCTCGCGCGTGGTGTTGGTCAGCTCCACCGTCCCGATCAGGTAGGCGCCGTCCCGGCGCAGCGGGTAGACGTCCAGCTTCACCCCGTCCTTCTCCGCGGTCGCGGCGACCGAGCCGTTGTCGTCGGTGAACGGCGCGGGCCAGCCGACGCTGCGCTCCGCGACGCCCAGGCCGCCGTCATCGTTCTCGTCCTCCGCGGGGTCGGCGGACACGTCGACCTTGTAGGAGAACTCCACCCGGCGGTTGCGCGCCCGCGCCTGCTCGTCGTCGGGCCCGCCTTCGCGCGCGATCGGCTCCCTCTTGCCGCGCCCCTCCACCGCGTAGGTAAAGGTGTCCCCGCCTCCGATCTCCTCCCGCAGCAGCTCGCGCACGGTCTCGGCGCGCCGCAGGGAGAGCTTGTCGTTGTAGTCGTGGCTGCCGATGCCGTCGGTGTGACCGATGACGGTGATCTCCCGGTCGTCGGGGTCGACGTTGTTGGCCAGAGAGGCGGCGGCCTGGCGCACGACCTCCTCGGCCTCGTCGGTGAGATTTGACTTGTCGAACTCGAACATGACGTCGGAGTGGAGCGCGATGGTCTCCTTGTCGCCATCGCGCGTGGTCGAGGCGATCTCGGAGTCGACGAAGCTCTCCACCGCGCCCTGGTCGGCGACGGCATCGTCGTCCGGCCGCCGGTTCTCGAAGGTGAGCTTCTCTCCGGACGGCGGCGGGTTGGAGGGGGAGAGGTGGTCCTGACCGTTGGGGTTCTCCGGGTCGGGCCGCTCCTGGTCCACGTCCTGGATCGGGATCCCGGTCATCGCCCCCAGGCCGCTACCGACGAAGGTCACCTGCTTGACCTCCTCGGGGATGGGCGGAAAGTAGCGCCGGTAGGAGTTTGCGACCCCGTCGAACACGGGATACAGGCCCTTGGGGCCGGGGCTGACCGAGCCGTATTTCAGGCCCTCCTCATCCAGGTACTCGCGGTACACCCGGCCGGTGATCGGGTCGACGAGGGTGTTGGGCATGGCGAGGTTGCGGTTGCCGCCCCGAATGTCGTCGATGTACTCCACCTCGTAGTACATGACCGTGTAGTCGGGCGTGCGCTCCAAGCCGGTGATCGAGAAGCGCATCCGCGCGTCCTGCCCCGTGTCCTGGAAGATGCGCCCTTCCTTGGTGTAGGGAAAGTTCTCCTCGACCTTCGGCGGCCCGGAGCCGCCCCCGAACCAGGAGGAGACATCGCCGATGATGCTGCATCCGCCGAGCAGAACGCTGCCCGCGGCCAGCAGCGCGACGGCCCCCAGCGCTCGCCGCCTGTGAAGTGCCCGCGCCATATGAGCAGAACTCCGATCCTTGAGGGAGATGTACCGGGGCTATCCTCCGGCACATCCGCCCAGAAACGCGAAAGATTCCCGGTTTCCGCACTTCGCTGGGCCGGTGTGGGGGCCGTGAGCGGTAACGCTCATCCGCGGCGTTCGCGGGAGCCCCGGATGGGGGCGGCGGGCGCGGCCATTCCCGAGCTCCGCGTTGTTTGATTGACATCAAACCGAACGTACGGAAACATTGTTTGAAAGTTGTCAAACACTAGCCCGGAGGAGGTGCCGCGCGCATGTCCGTGCTGCCCCAGCCAGACCGCAGTGAGCTCCGGCTCTCCACCGTCCTGAACGTCCTCGCCGAGCCAGTGCGCCTGCGGCTCCTCGCCCACCTGTCCGAGGACCACGAGCTCGACTCCGAGCGCCGCTGCGCGGTGGAGGAGTGGAGCGTAGGCGTCCACAAGTCGACGCTGTCGCACCACTTCCGGCTCCTCCGCGAAGCGGGCGTGACCTCGACCCGGCTCGACGGCCGCAGGAGGTGGGTCCGACTGCGCTACGACGATCTGGAGGCACGCTTTCCCGGCTTGATTCCGTCGATCCTGGCCGCACTTCCCGAGGAGCTGGAGCGGGAGCGAGCACAAAACGCGACGTGAACCGTCCTGCTGGATCCCGCGGGACGCCCCTCCCCGGAGAAAACCCGCCGAGGGACCGGTCGTAGACAGCCGTGTCGCCTCACCCGCGTTACGGTCGTGAGCAGATCCGGCCCGTCCGGCCCGAAGCCAACGCTCGCACCGGCAGTGCCCACCACCAAGCACAACCCACCGACACAGTCCACATCCAAGGAGGTCCCCTGATGGGACAGCATTTCGATCTGGTTGTTCTGGGCGCGGGCCCCGGGGGCTACGTGGCCGCGATCCGGGCGTCGCAGCTGGGTATGGAAGTCGCGATCGTCGAGGAGAAGTACTGGGGCGGCGTCTGCCTCAACGTGGGCTGCATCCCGTCCAAGGCGCTGCTGCGCAACGCCGAACTCGCCCACCTGTTCGCCAACGAGGCCGCCACCTTCGGGATCGAGGTCGAGGGGAGCGTTCGCTTCGACTACGCCAAGGCCTACCAGCGCAGCAGGACAGCGGCCGACGGCCGGGTCAAGGGCGTCCACTACCTGATGAAGAAGAACGCGATCACCGAGTTCACCGGGCGCGGGACGTTCACCAACGACCACACCCTCAGCGTGAGCTCGGAGAACGGCGAGACGACCACCATCACCTTCGACCACGCCGTCATCGCCACCGGGGCCTCCGCCAGGCTGCTTCCCGGCACATCACTGTCCGAGCGGGTCGTCACTTACGAGGAGCAGATTCTCGCCGAGGAGCTTCCGGAAAGCATCATCGTCGCCGGCGCCGGGGCGATCGGGATCGAGTTCGCCTACGTACTGCGCAACTACGGTGTCGAAGTGACCATGGTCGAATTCCTCGACCGAGTGGCGCCAACCGAGGACGCCGATGTCTCCGCCGAGCTGGCCCGGCAGTACAAGCGGCTCGGTGTGGAGGTCTTGACCTCCACCCGGGTGGAGTCCGTCGAGGACACCGGGGAGAAGGTCCGCGCGGAGATCACAACGTCCGACGGGAGCCGCCGCACGCTGGAGGCCGACAAGCTCCTCCAGGCCATCGGCTTCGCGCCGAACATCGAGGGCTACGGGCTGGACACGACCGGGGTGAAGGTCACCGAGCGGGGAGCCATCGACATCGACTCCCGGGGGCGCACCAGCGTGCCGCACATCTTCGCCATCGGCGACGTCACGGCCAAGCTGATGCTCGCCCACACCGCCGAAGCCATGGGCATCGTCGCCGTCGAGACCATCGCCGACGCCGAGACGATGGAGATCGACTACCGGATGGTCCCGCGCGCCACCTACTGCCAGCCGCAGATCGCCTCCTTCGGCTACACCGAGGCCGAGGCGCGCGAGGCCGGGTTCGATGTGCAGGTCGCGAAGTTCCCGTTCACGGCCAACGGCAAGGCGCACGGGCTCGGCGAAACGCGCGGCTTCGTCAAGATCCTCTCGGACGGCGCGTACGGGGAGATCATCGGAGCCCACATGATCGGACCCGAGGTCACCGAGCTGCTCCCCGAGCTGACACTGGCCCAGCAGTGGGACCTCACTGTCCACGAGGTCGCCCGCAACATCCATGCTCACCCGTCGCTCAGCGAGGCGGTGAAGGAAGCGGTGCACGGCCTCGCCGGGCACATGATCAACTTCTGATTCCGTGCTGTGATCCCGTGCTGTGATCCTTTTTCTCCGGCCCCGCGCCATCGACCGCCCGACTCCCGCCGATCCGGCTACGGCATCGGCGGCCTGTCGGCGACGAAGATGGCGGTGCCGGGGATGATACGGCCGCGCAGGGGGCTCCAGCCGCCCCAGGTCTGCTCGTTGCCCTCGGGCCACTCGGGTTCGACAAGGTCGCGCAGGTGCAGCCCGGCGGCGGCGATGGAGCGCACCCAGTCTCCGAGGGTGTGGTGATGCTCGACGTAGACGGCGCGGCCCGCCTCGTCCTCTTCGACGTAGGCCCGCCGGTCGAAGTAGGAGTCGCGGGCGACCAGGCCGACATCGGTGGGGTCGTCGGGAAAGCACCAGCGGATCGGGTGGCTGACCGAGAACACCAGTCGGCCCCCCGGACGCAGCACCCGCGCGCACTCGGTCAGCGCGGCCACGGCATCAGGGACGAACGGGAAACCGCCGTAGGCGGAGCAGACCGCGTCGAAGCAGCCGTCCGCGAACGGAAGACGCTGCGCGTCGGCCTGCGCCACGGCCACCCCCGTGCCGGTCTGCTCGTCGATCCGCCGCGCGTGCTGCAGCTGACGGTAGGACACATCGATCCCGATGACCTCGCCCACCCCCTGGGTCCGTAGCCACCGCGCACACTGGGCGGCGCCGCAGCCGACTTCGAGGACGCGGGCTCCGCGCAGCTCATCCGGTTCTCCGAGCAACCGGGCCCGCGCCTCGTCGAGGCCCTCCGGACCCCAGACGAACGCGGCGTCGCCGAGGAATCCCCCATGCTCGGCCTGGTAATCGTCGGCCGCGTCCTCCCACCACACGCGGCTGGCCCGAGCACTCTCGTCGGCGTCCGCCGCCCGCCGCGCTACGCGGGCGCTCGGGGATGGGTCGACTGCGTCCAAGTGATCGGTCATGCCCACATCCTCGCAGCCGACGCGGCCTGCCACGCAGCGCCGTTCCGCTCCCATCCGAGGGGGTTTACCTGCGCCGACGTCCGGTTCAGGCCAGTCTGCGCGCCGAAGGAGGGTGAACACCGCAGCGTCACCGACGGCGCGGGGATCGGTCCGCGGGAGTAAGCGGCCTCTCACCCAACTTCGCTCAGCTCCCCGATTCGGTGCGCACGGGCATGTCCGACGGGTTTTCCGCCGTTCCGTCGTGCGCATCGGACCCGCGCGTCGGGCGCACCGACGCTTCGTCAGCCGACGGATCCTGTTCGGCGGCCCGGGCGTCGCGAAGTTCGCGGCGCATGAGGAAGATCCAGCCGACGATGGCGACGACGGTGAAGACCCACCACTGCACCGCGTAGGACAGGTTCATCCCCATGTTGGTTTCGGGAGCGGCGACGCGTTCCGGGGCCGGGTCGGATGGGGGGTCCTGGTCGGTGAGTTCGGCAAAGCCGCCGTAGACGGGGTAGGGCAGGTCGGCGGCGATCTTATCGACGTCGATGATCATGATCTGCCCTTCGGGGAGGCCCCCGCGCTCGCGGATGCCCGTGTTTTGAGGGGTCTCGCTGTACTGGATCCTGCCGGTGACGGTGACCTCCCCCGTGGGCGGGGGCGGAACATCGGGCTGTGAGGTGGCGGTGGCCGGCATCGGCACCCAGCCGCGGTTCACCAGGAGGGCGGGGCCGGCATCGGTCACCAGCGGGGTGAGGACATAGAGGCCGACGCCCCGTGAGCCGTCGCGGTTGCGCACCAGGAGCTCGTGTTCCGCGTCGTACGTGCCGGTAGCTTCGACGGGCTTCCACCGGTCGTCGCGGTCGACGTCCGTGCCGACCTCGGTCAGCTTCTCGACGGGGACCGGGGTCGACTCAATGTTGGCCTGCTGCAGGTCCGCTGCCGCCTGCTTCTCCTCCCACCTGCCGAGCTGCCAGAAGCCCAACCAGATGAACGACGGCACGATCAGCAGCACCAGCGCGTGGAACGCCAGCATGCGCGATGAGAAGAGAACCCGGAACACACCTTCGAGATTAGGAGATGGTCACAGGCCGCGCGCATCGCCCCGGGGCTGAGCGGCGGACCGGCGAACGAGCCGGGCCGACCGGATGCCCGTTCACGAGCCGGACAGGGCAACACGAACGCCGGGCCCGGGGGACGTTCCCCGGGCCCGGCATCACGTGATCAGAAGCGATAACCGGATTCACACCGGTCGGTCAGCGGGTTTCGGATCACACCTCGGCGTCGGTGTTGGCCGCGGCCTTGCGCTTGCGGGCGAACCGCATGGCGGCGGCGCCACCGCCGAGAGCCGCGATGCCGGCGGCCACCAGTCCACCGAGCGCGGCACCGGTCACCGGGAGGCCGCCGCTGGCGTTCTTGTCATCGGCGACCAGGTCCACCTCAGCGTCGTCGCCCGACTCGGCGCCCTCGTCGGCGCTGTCCTTGCCGCTGTCCTTGCCCTTGTCGTCCCCGTTGGAGTCCTTGCCGCTGTCCTTACCGTTGTCCTTGCCGTTGTCGTCGCCCTTGTCGGACCCGTTGTCCCCGCCGTTGCCGTTGTCGTCGGAGTCGTCCCCGCCGTTGTCGTCGGAGCCGTTGCCGTCGTCCCCGCCCTTGCCGTCGGAGATCTTCTTGATGCAGTCGGCCTTGGCGATCCCCACAGCGGAGACGGCGTTGCCGCAGATCTCGACCGCGACGTCGGCCGGGACGATGACCTGGTTGCCGCTCGCGACGCCGCCAGAGCCGTCGGTCTTCGCACCGCCCTCGTTGTCCGAGGACGAGGACATGGCCTTGACCACCTTGGTGCAGTCCGCCTTGGAGGTCCCGGCGACCGAGACGGAGTTGCCGCAGACCTCGACCGCGACGTCCACGGGGATGATGATCTGGTTGCCGCTCGCGACGCCGCCAGAGCCGTCGGTCTTCGCACCGCCCTCGTTCTTCGAGGACGAGGCCACGCCCTTGACGATATCGACGCACTTGGCCTTGGAGACCCCGGCCACCGCGGCGGAGTTGCCGCAGACCTCCACGGCCGCGTCAACCGGCATGATGATCTGGTTGCCGCTCGCGACGCCGCCAGAGCCGTCGGTCTTCGCACCGCCCTTGTCGGAGGAGGCGTAGAGGGCCTTGGCGACCTCCTTGCACTTGGCCTTGGAGTAACCCAGGGCTGCAACGGAGTTACCGCAGATCTTGGCCTCGATTTCGGCCGGGACGCTGACCTGGTTGCCGCTGCCCACACCACCGGAACCACTGGTCTCGGGGCTGGCGAAGGCGGGGATGGGTGCCGCGACGACCAGGCCCGCGGTGAGCAGAGTCGCGTAGGCGGTGGTGGAGAGCTTCTTACGCATCATGTTCAGGCATGACCTTTCGCAGACGCATTCGCAAGACGTGCATGGAAGACCCTGACGCCACCTGAGAGCGGGTAGCAGTGGCCGCAGGTCCCGCTGATGCGGGGGGATTTCTGTCCTGTGCTTTGGGCGGCGGCTATAGCCAGCCGAACCCCATCACGTGGAGGGAAAGGCGACGGAACGTTTCCCGAGCCGCCGATGTCCATAACCTAGCAGCTTTTCGAGGATGCGCGACCTTTTTGGCGAGTAATTCCCGATAGAGCGACAACCGTCCGCATTATTCTCTTCACGTTGCGCTATAGAAGCAGGCAGTGAGATCGAAACCCGCAGGGTTTCCCGCCCGAATCGGCGCCAACTTTCTCGCGAACACTCAACCGAAAACCGACATTTAACCTTTAATCGGACACAACTTGAGCCCACGGAGATGGAAGAACCACAGAAGCACGACCCATGAAATAGCCGAAGATATTGCACCTTATCCGCAAACGTCGCTTTTTCGTCAATTACTCTGCGTCCCTGGTTCCGGACATAAGGAAGCCCCGGGCGCAGATCAATGGATCCGCACCCGGGGCTCTGTTGTCTTCCGCGCTCGTGCTCCTCCCTCACTCCACCGCCGGCGCGCCCCAGCCTCCGGCCACCAGCACCGACGCCTCCACTCGGACCGTCACACTCGCGTCGGGCGGCGCGGTAGCCGATCGCTACCGGTCACGGTGGGTGAAGCGGGTACTAACCCTGCACGCCCAAGCCCTTGGCGACACCGGCGCCCAGGTCGGGGTGAACGTTGGTCCAGTACTCGACGACGCGCTTCTTCATGTCGCCGGTGACCTCGGGAGCCGACGCGTGGCCGACGATGTTGCTCACCATGTTGGCGCGGTCGGTCTCAGAGAGGACGTTCTCCCAGAGCGCGCGCGCCTGGCCGAAGTCGTCGTCCTCCTTGTGCAGCTTGTAGGCGGAGCGGATGATCTCACCCGTCACCTCGTACTGCTCGCCCTCGTACATCGCCTCGGCAGCGGTCGGACCGCCGACGGTGTTCGGCGCGTAGACCGGGTCGACCTGGTTCGTGTAGGTCATCGGGCCGTCGAAGTTGTAACTGCGGACCGGCGACTTCGGCTGGTTGACCGGCAGCTGCAGGTAGTTCGGGCCGATGCGGTAGCGGTGCGTGTCCGGGTAGGAGAACAGGCGGCCCTGGAGCATCTTGTCCGGGCTGGAACCGATACCGGGCACCAGGTTGGACGGCTCGAACGCGGCCTGCTCGATCTCCGCGAAGTAGTTCGACGGGTTCCGGTTCAGCGTGAACTTGCCGATGGTGATCTCGGGGTAGTCCCCGTGCGGCCACACCTTGGTGAGGTCGAACGGGTTGAACCGGTAGTCGGCAGCGTCCTCGAACGGCATGATCTGCACCTTGACGGTCCAGGAGGGGAAGTCCCCGCGCTCGATGGCCTGCCACAGGTCGCGGCGGTGCGCGTCCGGGTCCTCCGCCTCCAGGGCCTTGGCCTCACCCGCGGTGAGGTTCTCGATGCCCTGGTCGGTCTTGAAGTGGTACTTGACCCAGAACTTCTCGCCGTTGGCGTTGTACCAGAGGAAGGTGTGGCTGCCGTAGCCGTTGACGTGGCGCCAGTTCTTCGGGGTACCGCGATCGGTCATCAGGAAGGAGACCTGGTGGGCCGACTCGGGGTTCTGCGTCCAGAAGTCCCACTGCATGTTGTTGTCGCGCAGCTGGTTGTCGGCGCGGCGCTTCTGCGAGTGGATGAAGTCGGAGAACTTCGACGGGTCGCGGATGAAGAAGATCGGCGTGTTGTTGCCGACGAGGTCGTAGTTGCCGTGCTCGGTGTAGAACTTCAGCGCGAAGCCACGCGGGTCACGGGCGCTGTCGGCGCTGCCGAGCTCACCGGCGACGGTGGAGAAGCGGAGCAGCAGGGGCGTCTTCTTGCCCTTCTGGAAGAGGTCAGCCTTGGTGAACTGGCTGACGTCCTCGGTGATCTCCATCTCGCCGAAGGCACCACCGCCCTTGGCGTGCACCACGCGCTCGGGAACCCGCTCGCGGTTGAAGTGCGCCATCTTCTGGATCAGGAAGTGGTCCTGGAGCAGCAGCGGCCCGTTAGGGCCGACCGACTGCGAGAGACCATCGCTCGGCGCCGGGTGGCCGGCGTCGTCCGTGCTGTAGGGAACGCTCACTGCTCGCACCTTTCGGGATAAGGAAAAAGCGACCTCGTGGGAGCGGCGGCGGATCGCCGTTCCCATGTCCGTCGCGCCGATAGGGAAACCGGACGGATCATGGCGTGCGCCCTGTCGCGGGGACGGCACTCTCCTCCGGCCTCGCGCTTCCCGCTCGACACTGTGGACAGACGCCCCAGAACACCACCTCGGCCTCGTCGACGGAGTACCCGTGGTCGCCGGCCGGTTCCAGACAGGGAGCGGCCCCGACCACGCAGTCGACGTCGGTCACCTCGCCGCAGACCCGACAGACCAGGTGGTGGTGGTTGTCCCCCACGCGTACCTCGTAGCGTGCGGGCGAGCCCGCGGGTTCGATCCGGCGTACCAGACCGACCCGGGTCAGCGCGTTCAGGCCGTCGTAGACGGCCTGGGTCGATACGTGACCAACCCGGTCGCGGACACCCCGCGCGATGCGCTCAGCCTCCAGGTGGTTGCCCGAGCGCACTACGTCGAGGATCGCCAGCCGCGCCGCGGTGACCCGCAGCCCGGCCGAACGGAGGTCGGTGGCGTCGTCCATGTGTCTCAGCCTAGGACACAGAATGGATTAGTTCAAGAAAATGACCCAATCAAGAAGAGGCTCGGGACCTACCGGCAGCCACTCCACCCGGTCAAGCGTCGGACACGGCCTCCGCGCACGGTGATTACTCCACCTCGCGTTGGGTTCGGTCGCAGTCGGGGTGCTCCTTCCCCTGTCCGGCGAACTCGCATGTCCGGATCCGGACATCCACGACGGTCAACTCCGTCCCGGTGATCAAGCGTCAAACCCATACGTCCTCCTCGCACGTTCAGGAGACCCCCATTGACCAGCCCAGTCGAAGGTCCCCCGTGGAGAGCCCGCCCTCTGCCCGCCGCTCTGCCCACTCGTTTTCCCCCTGCTCTGCGCGTTGGATCGCTCGCGGTCACCATCGCCGTCGCGGCCGCCTGCACCGCCGGCAGCAACGTCCAAGAGACCGCCGAGAGCGCCTCCCCCACCGGCCCCGCGGGGGCGGCGAGCTCCCCTTTCACCATCGCTTTCGGCGGCGACGTGATGTTCGACGGCCTGCTACGCGAGCGGCTCGACAGCGACCCGGCGACAGCCCTCGGACCGATCGCCGACACGCTGTCCGCGGCCGACCTGGCGATGGTGAACCTGGAGACCGCCGTCACCGACGGCGGCACACCCGTCCCCGGCAAGGACTTCGTGTTCCGCGCCCCGGCGACGGCCTTTGACGCGTTAGACGCCGCCGGTGTCGATATCGTGTCGGTCGCCAACAACCACGGCATGGACTACGGCGTCGACGGGCTACGCGACACCCTGCGCAACGCGGAGGAAGCCGACGTCCGGGTGGTCGGGGCCGGGACCAACGCCGACGAGGCCTACGCGCCCTACACCACCGAAGTCAACGGCAACTCCGTCGCGGTTATCGGAGCCACGGACGTCATGGACGAGCACCTCATCCCCACGTGGACGGCCGGGACAGACCAGCCCGGCCTGGCGTCCGCCAAGTACGGGATGCGCGAGCGGCTGACGGAGGCGGTGCGTTCCGCCGCCGCGGAGGCCGACACCGTCGTCACCTTCCTGCACTGGGGTGTCGAGGGCTCGCACTGTCCGCTACCGCACGCACCCGGCCTCGCCCGAGATCTCATCGACGCCGGTGCCGACGCCGTGGTCGGCGGCCACGCACACGTGCTCTCGCCCGGAGGCTACGTCGGCGACGCCTACGTCCACTACGGCCTGGGGAACTTCGCCTTCTACAACTTCAGCGGCCCCACCGCCGAGAGCGGCGTGCTGACCCTGACCATGCAGGAGGGCGCGGTCCTCGATGACGACTGGCTGCCGGCGCGGATCGAGGGCGGGGTCCCGATTCCGTATGAGGGCGATGCCGCCGACGCTGCCTACGACGAGTGGGAACGGACGCGCACGAGCTGCGCGACGGACCTGGCAGTGGTTCCCTCCACCATGCCCTCCACACTGCCCTCCGGCACAGCCGACGCGAGCGAGGGCGCGGCCGCCGACCCCGGCGATCCCACCGGCTGACGGCCACCAGCGCGGCCCGAGATTGCACCGCACTGGTTTTTTGGGGCCCGACCCGCTGCCGGCCCCCTCAACAGCTGGGCTACGCGGCCGGGAAGCGGGTGAGCAGCGCGTCGATCTCGGTGATCATCTTCCGCTTCGCCGACTCGTCGAGGTAGGAGGCCCGCACGCCGTTGCGGGCCAGGGCGGCGAGCTCGGGCGCCCCTAGGCCCAGGCGGTGGGCGGTCCGGTACTCGTTGAGCAGGTCCGTGCCGAACATCGGCGGATCGTCGGAGTTGAGGGTGACCAGCAGGCCGGTCTCCAACATCCGGGGCAGCGGGTGCTCACCGATGGTGTCGACGGCGCGCGTCCGCAAGTTGGAGGTCGGCGAGACGTCGAGCGGGATCTGCCCCTCGCGGAGTCGGCCGACGAGGTGCTCGTCGCCCATGCTGTCGATACCGTGCCCGATGCGCTCGGCGTGCAGGAGGTCCAGCGCCTCCCAGACGCGGTCCGCGCCGCCGTTCTCGCCCGCGTGCGGGAGGCTGTGCAGTCCGGCCGCGCGCGCACGCCCGAACAGGTCGGCGAATGGGGCACGCGAGACCTCGATTCCGCCCACACCGAACCCGACCACGCTGCCGGGGCCCTCCCGCAGCACCGCCTCCAGGGTTTCCTCACCGGCCTCCGGGCCGAAATCGCCGGAGAAGTCGGGGATCCAGCGCAGCTGGATACCGTGCTCGCGCTCGGCCTCGCGCCGCGCGTGCTCGATGCCGTCGAACACGACCCGCGCCGGGATACCGCGCATGAGGTGCCAGTAGAGGCTGACGTGCAGCTCGGCGTAGCGGACGTTCTGCGCCGCCAGCGCGGTGGCCACGTCGGCCGCCAGCAGCGCGAAGTCCTCCTCGTCGCGCAGCGTCTCGACAGAGGCGCGGTAGACCTCGATGAAGTGCGGGAAGTCCCGGAACTCGTACCAGGCCCGGATCTCGTCCGGCGTTCCGGGGATGTCCTCCACCCGGTGCCGGGCGGCGAGCTCGATGAGCGTCGCGGGACGCATGGAGCCTTCGAGGTGGACGTGGAGTTCGACCTTGGGGAGGTCGCGAATGAATGCCTCGATACCGGAGGCATCGGCTGTCACGGAGCGGTCCATGCCGCGACGCTACTCGGCGCCCAACCGCCCCTCCAAGCCATAATCGATCTCTTGACACCACTTTGTCAGCTTGCTCACGCCCTTCGCTGTTCCCGCGGCTCGCCGCCTGTGCCGTCCGCTGTGTTCTCCCCTGTGTTTTCCCCTGTGTCCTCCGGAGTGCCGTGCCCCCGACCTCTTTCCCATCCCCCGCACCGTGGCCGAACACCGCGCCGCCGCGATCAGCCGGACTCGGGCCGCCCGTTCACCTTGCGGGGGATACCGAGCGGGTTGTCGTCGCGCAGCGCCTCGGGCAGCAGGGCGTTGGGAACGGACTGGTAGCTCACCGGACGCAGGAACCTCCGTATGGCCGTGGCACCCACCGACGTGTGCAGCACTGACGTGGTGGCCGGGTACGGGCCGCCGTGGGTCATCGCGTGGGTCACCGACACCCCCGTGGGCCACCCGTTCCACAGCACCCGCCCGGCCCGCTCGGTCAGCAGTTCCAGCAACCGCGGCGCGACGGGATCGTCCTCCTCGGCGTGCACCGTCGAGGTGAGCTGGCCGTGCAGCAGCCGGGCCACGTCCGCGAGCTGGTCCTCCTCGCCATAGCCGACGACCAGCGAGGCCGGGCCGAAGCATTCCTCCAGCAGCACACCGGGGTGCCGCAGGAGCACCTCGACGCTGGTGCGCAGCAGTGTGGGGGTCCACCCCTCGGCGGTGTGCGTCCCGCGCACGAGCACCTCGACTTCCGGTTGCTCCGCGAGTTCGCCCAGACGGTGCTCGAAGCCCTCGGCCACCCGCTGGTTGAGCAGCGGCGCCTCGGCGCTCTCGGCGACGTCACCGGTGAGCGTGCTCAGGTCGCTCTCCTCGGGCACCAGCAGGATGCCGGGCTTGGTGCAGAACTGCCCCGCGCCGAGGGTGAAGGATCCGACGAAGCCGGAGAGGATGCTCTCGCCGCGCGCCTTCATCGCGGCACGGGTGACGAAGACGGGGTTGACGCTGCCGAGCTCGCCGTAGAACGGGATGGGCTCCGAGCGGGATGCCGCGAGGTCGTGCAGGGCGCGCCCGCCCGGGATCGACCCGGTGAACCCGACGGCCCGTGTCAGCGGGTGCAGCACCGCGCGCTGCCCGATCTCCATCCCGTGGACGACGGCGAACACGCCGGCCGGCGCTCCGGCGTCGGCGAGGGCCTGGGCGACCACCCGCCCGGTGAGCCGGGTCAGGTGGGGGTGGCCGGGATGCGCCTTGACAACGACCGGGCACCCGGCGGCGAGGGCGGAGGCGGTGTCGCCCCCGGCTGTGCTGAAGGCGAACGGGAAGTTGCTCGCGCCGAAGACGACGACCGGGCCCAAGGGGACGAGCATCCGTCGCACGTCCGGGCGCGGTCCCATCGCCCACGCGGCGTCCTCGACGTCGATGGCGGCCTCCAGGTAGCTCCCCTCCTCGATCAGGTCGGCGAAGAAGCGCAGCTGGAACGTGGTCCGGCCGAGCTCGGACCGACAGCGGGCCTCGGGGAGGTGGCTCTCGGCGACCGCCACCGGAACGAGCTCATCGGCCGCGGTGTCGAGCGCGTCGGCGACAGCACGCAGCATGACCGCGCGCCGAGCCGGCCGCAGCCCGCCGAAAACGGGGGCGGCGGCCGCAGCGGCGGCCATGACGTCATCGAGCTCGGCCGGGCCGGTGTCGGGAATGGGGATGGCGGTGCTGGCTGCCCCTGGATTGCTGGTCGTCCCTGCGTTGGTCATCCCGGTGTCGGTCATCGGTCGCCTCCGGAGCATGGACAGCGTGTAATCCCGCTCCTACTCAATCGCCTTTCGCCGCCCGACGGAAGAGCACCTTGTCCACCTGTGGACACCCCCTGTCGGGACCCCATTCTCCCGACGCCAATCTTCGGCTTGGACGGAGCCGGAGATTCGCGTGCGCAGCGACTTCCTCCGCTGCTTCCTGCCTCCGTCACTTCCCTCGGCCGGTTCGGCGCTCATCGCGGAGAGGAGTCGACAGCGCGACCACCAGGGGGTTTCTGCCCTGACAAGTCGGCATAATTCACAGCAACGTTCCAAAATCGGCCCCCGAAAGACCCGCGACTTAACCAGTACCGCGCCACCGTCGCCGAACCGGCCGTCGAGGGCGCTGGGCATTCGACCGAAAACGCGTCGCAAACCGAGCGGGGCCGGTTCCCCAGGCGCCCAGGATCGGCCGCGCCGCCCCTCCTCGCCGCCACGTTCCCCCTGGTTAAGGGGACTCCATCGGGGCAACCGCGCCCACACGGTGGTGGCAGCCCCCGTACACAGGCCTCCCCCTACGGCGTCCCGGCGCATACCCCGCGCTGTGCGCGTCCTCTTCGCCTCTTCTGCCGCGGGCGGCACGGGCAAGGCCCCCAGACGTGGGACAAACTTGCGGAGATCGCCTTACCGTACAAGTAGGCCCCGAATCCCGCGCTCGAAGAGACCGGAACCGGCCATATCCCCGCTTCCAGCGAGTCAGCGCCCTAAAAGCGCGATATTACGGGAACCATTCCGATCCGGAAAGGCATCATAGAGACGTGATGACTACTTCCCGCAGTTCCACCGCCAGGCCACAGGAGGCCGAGGAATCCAGTAATGGTTCCGCCGGGCACCTCGGACCCACCGCATGGCCGATGCTCGACAGCGCGGGGCAGGCCCTGTCGCAAGCCCCCCTCCGCCGCCTCCCCGCCCAGCAGCGCAGCATGGTCCGGGTCCAGCGCATGCTGGACGCCTGCGCCGAACTCCTCGACGAAGTCGGCTACGACGAACTGTCCACGACCCGGATCGCCGAGCGCGCCAACGTCGCTATCGGGTCGGTCTACCAGTTCTTTCCGGACAAGAAGGCCATCACCCAGGCGCTCGGCCTGCGCTACCTTGACATGTTCAGCACGCGGGTGACCGACCGACTGTCCCGGGGCGGCTTTTCGCACTGGTCCGAAGCCGTCGACGTGATCATCGACGAGTACCTCGACATGCACCGCCACGTACCCGGCTTCCGCAGTCTGCACTTCGGCGACGCGGTCGACATCCGCCTGTTCGACCCGAACAACGACAACAACCAGGTGATCGCCGCCCGCTTGCGTGACCTGCTCATCTCCATCGCTGGTGTGGAGGAGAGCGCGGAGCTCGACCGTGCCATCACCGTGGCCGTCGAGTCCGCCGACGCCGTCCTCAAACTCGCCTTCCGCCGCGAACCCGAGGGCGACCAGCATCTCATCGACGAAACCAAACTGCTTCTCCGCAGCTACCTCAGCCGACATTTCGCCTGAATTAGGCTGCAAGTTGCCCGCCGCGCACGGATGAGGTTCGCGATCCGCGACCACCCCCATCGAGACCGGCGCACGGCGTTCGAACATGGGAGGATCCCCCAGTGGTAGCCGAAAGTACGCTCACCCGCCCGACGACCGGGACCGCGGCCGGTGTTCCCTTCGTGGCGATGCCACCGGTAGTCGCCGGGGGCGACGGCCCCGCTCCCGTGATCGTCTCACTCCACGCGTTCGAGCCCCCGCGCAGCGAGACCGCCCTCGCGGGCACGCTCCCCATGGCCTCGCTCCCGGCATGGCGCTTCTACCTCGGCCTGCCGATGTTCGGCGCCCGCCTGCCCGAGGGCGGGGTCGCCGAGGTCAACCGGCGCGGGCAGACCGACTACCTGATCCAGCTCTTCGGCCCCGTCGTCGAGCAGGCCGCGGCCGAGCTCCCCCGCGTCGTCACCGAGCTGCGCGACCGGTTTCCGGTGCACGACGGTCCCATCGGCCTGACGGGCGTAGGCGCCGGAGCGGCCGCGGCCCTGCTCGCCCTCGCTGAGAGCAAACTCCCCATCAGCGCGATGGGCCTGGTCAACCCGGTGGTCGAACCGGGTTTGGTGCTCGGTGCCCGCGAGCGGAGACTCGGTGTCGCCTACGAGTGGACCGAGGAATCCCGCGAGGTCGCCGCCTGGCTGGACTTCACCGCCCGCGTAGGGGACCTCGCGACGCGGCGCCCGCAGCCGCCACTGCTGATCATCAACGGCGGCATGGACGAGGTGGTCCCGCCCGAGCACGGCCAGGCCCTGCGCGACGCCCTAGCCCCGCATTACGCGCCGCACGGGGTACGCCAGATCGTGATTCCGGACCTTGCTCACACCATGGGCCCCGAGCCAGGTCTGGAGCCCGGACCGCCCGCACCGGGCAACGTCCTGGCCGATCGCGCCCTGACCGAGTGGTTCCACCAGCATCTCAACGCCGACGCTGAGGCCACAGTGAGACTCTGACCGTCGTTCCCCGACCGCCGGGAGCGACGGTCGCATCACCCCGGCCGACCGAGTGATCGGACGGAAAAGTACGGGGGCGCGGATGATTCGCGCGTCGAACCTCGATACGGTTCTTCCCACCAGGCGTGGATCGCGGCGCACGGAGTTCGTGGTTCGTCGCAACGGTTCGCCACAGCGCCGCGCCGCCGCCCGCCCCCGATGACGCCACGCGCCATCGGTACCGGCCGTCGGCGCGGGCGCGGCACCGGAGCGCACAGCCACAGGGACGACAGCGGAGCACGGGCAGGGAGCTGGACGGGACAATGGCAGCCACACCGGCCGCGGTCTCGCACACCCGCGCGTTCATCCGCCGCTTCCCGCCCTCTCTCTTCTCGGACGCTCCGGGGCCAACGGGCCCCCGTTCCATGGGATCATCCGTGTGGCGGCCGGGCATCCCCCTGGTTCTAGGTGACCATGCAGCGCGCTAGGAGGGCGACTTACGTGACAGAACCGGCACCGGTGTTTGCCAGCGGGGTCGATCACGAACGGCTCACGGCCCAGCTCCGGTTCATCTTGGAGACCGACAAGCTCAAGCGGATTCTGCGCCGGAACATGCTCGTCGACGGTTCACGGCGGGAGAACGACGCCGAGCACTCCTGGCATCTCGCCTTGGCCGCCCGGGTCTTCGCCGAGTACGCGCCGGAGGGCACCGACATCGACCGAGTAGTCGAGATGCTGGTCCTGCACGACATCGTCGAGATCGACGCCGGGGACACCTTCGTCTACGACGCGCAGGAATCGGTCTCCCAACCTGAGCGGGAGCGCGCCGCGGCCGACCGCATCTACTCCCTGCTGCCTGAGGACCAGGCCGCCCGCGCCCGCGCCCTATGGGACGAGTTCGAAGAGCGCAAGACCCCCGAGGCCCGGTTCGCCAAGGCCATCGACAGGCTCGCCCCGATGCTCGCCAACTGGCACACCGAGGGCGGCACCTGGGTCCGCTACGGCATCACCGCCGCGCAGGTGCGCGAGAGGGTCAAGACGATCGCCGAGGGGTCCGAGGCGCTGGGCGCCTACGCCCTCGCGCTCACCGAGGACGCCGCCCGCCGCGGCTACCTGCGCTGACAGCAACCGCGTCGCCCACGAGAGACGGCGGCGCGATGCCGCACCGAGCCGCGCCCGCGCCGGGCGCGGCATCGGATGCGGAGGGCCGGTTCTGGCGTTGGACGCCGTCCCCGGCGGCCGCGCGGACCGAAGCCGCCCCGCGCGGGGCCGCGGACATTCCGCGCCGATCACCCCCGGACCGTCACACCTGGCCCGCGCGCACCTGGACCCGTCAGATCTGGCCGAGCACCAGCTGGACCATCGCACTGAGACCGACGGCCACGATGATCACCCGTAGCGCGAAGGGGCGCAGCAGGCGGCCGAACCGGGCACCGACGTAGCCTCCGATCACCGACCCTCCCGCGATGAGGGCCACGACCGGCCATTCAGGCGAGGCGAAGACGATGTAGAAGACGGCCGCCGTCGTGTTCACGGCGAAGGTCAGCGCGTTCTTCAGCGCGTTGACTCGTTGCAGGTCCTCGTCGAGGGAGAGACCGAGGACGCTGATGAGGACGATGCCCTGCGCGGCAGCGAAATAGCCTCCGTAGACACCGGTGCCGTACACGCCCAGTGGCAGCAGCGGTCCTCTTTCGGAACGTCCCGCCCGGCGCCGCCGCATCCAGGCGCCAAGGCGAGGCTGGACCATGATGAGCACACAGGCCAGCCCGATGAGCAGGGGGACGACGCGTTCGAAGACGTCCGGCGGCAGGCTGACCAGCAGGGTTCCTCCGGTGATCGCCCCGAGGCACGACATGGCCCCGAGTCGGAGCACCCGGCGGCTCTGTCCCGCCAGTTCGCGTCGATAGCCGATCGCCCCCGTGAGCGATCCGGGAGCGAGGCCCACACTGTTCGAGATCGACGCGGTCACCGGAGGGTAGCCGAGGGCGAGCAGGACCGGGAAGGTGAACAGTGTCCCCGAGCCGACGATCGCGTTGATTCCCCCGGCACCGACCCCCGCCAGCAGGATGGCGAGCGCTTCCCACAGACTCAATTCCGGCCCCTCGGTGGTGAGTGGACGGCGCCGTTGCCATCGCTGCTTCTCACCCTCCGCCGTGCCGTCCAGGCGTCTCACCCGCGGCTACGGCAGTTGGTGCATCCTGTATACAGCCTACAAATCACCCGTGCGCCTGCCCCGCGCAGCCCCCGATGAGCCGAAGGCCGGGCCCTTCCCCCTTTCGAGCCCTCCCCCCGTCTCCAGCTCTACCGCCGGGGCTCGGGGGTGCTCCCATCCCCATTCTGTTCGGCGGTCTCGCGGCGCACCCGATCGAAGACGCCGCCAATGCCCTCCAGCGCCTTCCCCATTTCGCTGGGCACGATCCAGATTTTGTTGGCGTCGCCCTTGGCGATCTCCGGAAGCTTCTGCAGGTAGTGGTAGGCGAGCACGTCCTGGCTGACGTCACCCGAGTGCAGCGCCTTGAACACCATGGTGATCGCGTCCGCCTCCCCGCGAGCGCGCAGCGTCGTCGCGTCCGCCTCGGCCTTCGCTCGGATCATCTCCGCGTCGGCGGCGCCCCGGGCGCTGAGTACGGCCGAGGACGACTCGCCCTCGGCCCGCAGGATCGCCGACTGCTTCTGCCCCTCGGCGGTGAGAATCTCCGCGCGCTTGTCGCGGTCGGCGCGCATCTGCTTCTCCATCGCCTCCTGGACCGACTCCGGCGGTTCGATCGCCTTCAGCTCCACGCGGCTGACCTCGATGCCCCACTCGCCGGTGGCCTCGTCCAGCACCGTGCGCAGCTCGCGGTTGATCTGGTCGCGCGAAGTGAGCGTCTGCTCCAGGTCCATTCCCCCGATCACGTTGCGCAGCGTCGCCGAGACCAGTTGCTCCACTGCCTGGATGAAGTTGGCGATCTTGTAGACGGCGTTGTAGGGGTCGGTGACCTTGATGTAGACCGCTGTGTCGACGTTGACCGAAAGGTTGTCCTGGGTGATGGCGGTCTGCGAGGGAAAGCTGACCACCTGGACCCGCATGTCGATGCGCTCGCGAACATGGTCGACGAACGGGACGACGATGTTGAATCCCGACTTCAGCGTGCGGTGATAACTACCGAAACGCTCGACCACATCGGCCATGGCCTGGGGGACGATGCGGACGCTACGCCAGCCGATCACGGCCAAGATCAGCACGAACAGCAGCAGGATGATGACGATAGTGCCCATCGAGGCGGCTCCGGCTTTCCTGTCGGGGGTGTAACAGGCTGCATATGGACGCGGACGAATCCGGCACAGACGCCCACGCGGCGATCATAAAACGCGAACAAACACGCGTACGCACGGAACACCCGTAAGCACACATCAAACCCACATCACATGTCCACATTCGGACACGAATGCGGGTTGCGGCCGCCCCTTTACGCGCATTTCTCGATAAGTTTTATTCGCTCCGCGCCCAATCTACTCGCGGTTAGTTCCCACTTCTCCCCACCATCTCGAATGCCACCTCATACCCCGAACCGGGCACACGACCCGGCATTCCGGGCACCCACCGGCCCGGGACCATCTGCTCCCAGGGTCACACAGCCCGCGCGGTCCACCGCTCGCCGATGCGCTCCACCTTCAACGGCAGGCCGTACGTCTCGCTCAGATTCTCCGCGTTCATCACGTCCTCCAGCGGCCCCGAGGCGACGATCCGCCCCTCCCGCATCAGCAGACCGTGGGTGAACCCCGGCGGGATCTCCTCCACGTGGTGCGACACGATCACCAGCGTCGGCGCCTCGATATCATCGGCCAGCGCGGCGAGCCTACGCACCAGGTCCTCCCGGCCGCCCAGGTCCAACCCGGCCGCGGGCTCGTCGAGCAGCAGCAGTTCCGGGTCGGCCATCAGCGAGCGCGCGATCAGCACACGTTTGCGCTCGCCCTCCGACAACGTTCCGTAGGTGCGGTCCTCCAGGTGCAGCACACCCCACTGGTTGAGCAGCACGCGGGCACGGCCGTAGTCGGGGGTGGCGTACTGCTCGCCGAAGCGGCCCAGGTATCCGTAAGCCGCGCTGATCACCAGGTCGAGCACCGTGGTGGAGTCGGGGACCCGGTTGGCCACCGCGGCACCGGCGAACCCGACCAGGGGACGCAGCTCGAAAACGTCGGTCGCGCCCAGCCGCTCGTCGAGGACCACCACCTCGCCCTCGGTCGGGAACAGCTGCGTCGCCGCGATGCTCAGCAGAGTGGTCTTTCCGGCGCCATTCGGGCCGATAACGACCCAGCGCTCGTCCTCCTCGACGGTCCACTCCACACCGCGCACCAGCTCCGCGTCGTCGCGGCGTACGCTCACGCCGTTCATACGCAGCACATGACCGTTCATCGTTCTCCTTGCACCTCTCCGCGCACTTGACCCAATGTCCCGAACCCGCGCCCACCGGGCGACCGGACCGCCATCACCAATGCTCCGGCCGGGTCTGGACGCTGCACACCCGGCCGGGTGTGCAGCGTCCAGACCCGGCCGCCGTCCCGCGCCGCCCACGACGGCACGGTGTGAACCTACTTGACGCGCGTCCCGCTCGGAGCACCGATCTAGGCTGGAACACATGGTGCGAGAACTGTCATCCCCGCCACTGGTCGCCTGGGGCAACGCGTGGCTGGCCGGCCAGGCTGGACTGGACGACGCCGTCGACGCCGTGGAACGGCGCACCGGGCCGAACACCATCGGGACGACCACCGCGCCGGACCTGCCCTTCGAACCCGGCTCCTCGCTCCGGTCCGCGCTGGCGCGGCTGCGGCCCCAGGGGCTGAGCGCCTTCCGGCTGTGCTTGCCGGTGCCCGGCGATCCGCTCGGGCTCGTGGGGGCGGCGGACCTCAACATGGCCGCGATCGACGCCCGCGAGGCGGTGCTGATCCGGCTGCAGGACCGGCAGATCGGGCTGGTGCCGAGCGTGGACCGGCGAGGGTCGTCGTATGTGGGCATCGCTTGGGCCCCGTACCCGGCCGCCGACGCCGAACCAGAACCGGTTCAGCTCGCCGAGGCGGAGTACCAACTGACCCTCGCTATGCGCGAGTCCACCGACCTGTTCGGCCGGGTCGACGACATCAGCGGCTGGGGACGCGAGGTCGAAGGCGTTCTGGACGCCTTGCGCGATCCCGCGCGGGCCCCCGGCGACGGGCTGGCCCCCGGGTACCCGCAACGGGCGCACCGGCTCGCCGCGCAGGCCGACCGGCTCGCCGTCGTGGTCCGGCTCGCCGAGCGGGACCACGGGGACAGTGGGCGCGGACTGTCCGCCGCCCAGGCGGCTGCCCGACGCGAGGCACTGCGTGTCCTCGACAGCGCGGTGCGCCGTGCCCAGGTCGCCGCCTACGGGGCGGCCTTCGGCGGCTGACCGTACCTCCGGCCGATTCGCCCGACCGTTCCCCGACCCGACTCGCCCAACCGACTCTCCCCACCCGTTCCTCCGGCCGGCGCCTCCGGCAGAATCCCCCGACCAGTTCCTCCGACCGTTCCGGCCGCTGCCTGCTCGGCCCGGTGGCCGTTCTGGGCATGTCAGGGTCGTCCCGCCACCGAATCAGGGGAACCCCAGGGTCGCCTCCGGATCCGCACGCCATCTCGGGAGGCAAATACTCGGTGATATGAACGACACAACCGACCGCACGCCTAGTCACGCCCCTGGTCACACCCCTGGTCACGCGCCTGACCCCGCGCCCGGCGCCCCGCCACCGCTGCGCGCTTCCGACGCCGACCGCGACCGTGTCGCCCAGGTCCTGTCCCAGGCCCTCACCGAGGGGCGGCTCACCCACGAGGAGCACACCGAGCGTCTCGACGCCGTCTACGCCTCCAGGACCCTGGAGGAGTTGGCCCCGCTCACCGCCGACCTGCCCGGCGGAAGAGCGGCTGTGACCGCGGCTTCGGGGGCCTCCAGTGCCTCCGGCGCCGGTGCGACGCCCACGCAGCCGACGTCCCAGGAGGACACCGAACTCCTCGCGTCGGCCACCGGCTCGGAGAACATCGTCGCCGTGCTCAGCGCCGCCGAACGCAAAGGCCGCTGGCTGGTAGAACCGCGCACCAACGTCTCCGCCCTGCTCGGCTCTGTCGATCTCGACATGCGCCAGGCCCTGCTCTCGCAGAACCGGGTCGTCGTGCAGACCTCCGTCATCCTCGGCAGAGTGACACTGGTCGTGCCGCACGGCGTCGAGATCGAGAACCGCGTCACCTCGGTGCTGGGCGGTGTCGGCGTCGAGAAGGACCGACCCGCACCCGCGGCCGGGGCGCCCAAGGTCGTCATCACCGGACACGCGCTCTTGGGTGGCATTGAGGTCAAGTCGTCACCGGACGCACGACCCTGCTGTTGGTGACCGGGGATAATCGGGTCGTCGGGGCGACCAGGGGCAGTGGCGAGGAACCGAAGACGAGGACAGCGATGGAGCCCGAACACATCCGCGCATCAGACGCCGACCGCGACCGCGTCGCCGAGCAGCTCCGAGAGGCCCTGGCGGAGGGCCGACTCACCCACGAGGAGCACGAGGAGCGAATCGACGCGGTGTACCGGGCCACGACGGTGGGCGACCTGGCGTCCATCACTCACGACCTGCCTGCGCCGCCCGCGCGGAACGGCGCCGACCTCCGGGGGCCGGGCGACAGCGCTGCCCTGCCCATGACCGCCTCACTCTCCTCCGAAGCGGCGCGGCAGCTGGCGGCCGAGAGCACGGGCCAGGAGAACATCGTCTCCGTGCTCAGCGCCGCCGAACGCAAAGGCCGCTGGCTGGTAGAACCGCGCACCAACGTCTCCGCCCTGCTCGGCGCAATCGACCTCGACTTCCGCGAGGCTGTTCTCACCCAGCGCGAGGTGGGTGTGCAGTGCGCCGTGTTCCTCGGGACCCTGGAGATCACCGTTCCACACGGGGTACGTGTGGTGAACAACACAACAGCTGTCCTCGGTACTTCCGAGATCCGGGGCACCGAGGCCGCGACCGATCCCAACGCACCGACCATCAGGCTGTCCGGGACCTGCATCCTCGGCACCATCGAGGTCCGGGCCAAGGGCCCCAAGCGCAAGTGGTTCAAGAAGGACCGATAATCGCTCTCCGTGCTCGAACCATCGCCCAGGTGAAGGTCAGATGAACTACGGAAACATGTTCACCCCCCGGCCCTACACCCCCATGAACTGGCCGAGTACCGTAGTTGACGCCATGAATGATGATTCGACGCTCTTGGTGACAGTTACCGGACGCGACAGGCCCGGCGTCAGCGCGCGCCTGCTCAGCACACTGTCCGTGTTTCCGGTGACACTTTCCGATCTCGAACAGGTCGTCATCGGCGGTCGGCTCGTACTCGGAGCACTGCTCAGCGTTGACGACACGGTCGCCCCCGGCGTCAGTAAGGCGCGGCTCTTCGAGGAGCTCCGCAGCGCGGTCGAGAAGACCGCCATCGATCTCGACATGGATGTGGAGTTCTCGAAAGGCAACGCTCGGGTGAGCGCCTCAAGCGAAGGGCGCCTGCACGTGACGGTCCTGGCAGACCCGCTGCGTCCGGGCGCGCTGGGCGCGATCGCCTCCTGCGTCGCGCGGGCCGGGTCCAACATCGACCGCATCGAGCGGCTGTCGAGCTACCCGGTCACCTCGATCGAACTGGACATTTCCGGAACCGATCTGGACCGGCTCCGCGGGGATCTCGCCATGGAGGCCGCCACCCAGTCCATCGACGTGGCGGTCCAGCGCAGCGGCCTGCACCGCAGGGCTAAGCACCTGGTGGTGATGGACGTCGACTCCACCCTGATCCAGGGCGAGGTCATCGAGCTGCTCGCAGCGCACGCCGGATGCGCTGAGGAGGTCGCCCGGGTGACCGAGGAGGCGATGCGCGGCAACCTCGACTTCGAGGAGTCGCTGCGCCGCCGCGTCGCCCTTCTGAAGGGACTGGACGCCTCAGCCATCGACGCGGTCCGCGAGGAACTCGTCCTGACCCCCGGAGCCCGCACCCTGATCCGGACGCTGAAACGACTCGACTACGAATGCGCGATCGTCAGCGGCGGATTCACCCAGATCACCGACGCCCTAGTGGAGCGCCTCGGCATCGACTACTCGGCGGCCAACACCCTGGAGATCGTCGACGGCAAACTGACGGGTGACCTCGTCGGCCCGATCATCGACCGCGAGGGAAAGGCCCAGGCGCTGCGGCATTTCGCCAAGGAGGCCGACGTCTCGCTCATGCAGACCGTCGCCATCGGGGACGGCGCCAACGATCTCGACATGCTGCGCACAGCGGGCCTCGGCGTGGCGTTCAACGCCAAGCCGGTGGTGCAAGAACAGGCCCACACGTCGGTGAACTTCCCCTACCTGGACGCGATCGTCTTCCTTCTCGGTGTTTCCCGGGAGGAGATCGAAGCCGCCGACCTCGCGGTCGGGGACAGTGGGGACAGTACCGAGTCCGACTAGCGTCCCGCGTTCGGCGGCGTCTCCCGCCGTATGTTTGCCGCGCCTGCAGCTCCCGCGCCATACCGTCGGGAAGGGCGGCCGAACTGGGACGGCGGCGGTACCGAGATGCTGCACCGGTGGATTCGCCCCCGCCCCACGTACGTTCCCGTCCTGGTCAAAGCCCAGGGCCCGAAGGGGACAGCGACGGCGCGGGCGTCTCGTGACGTGGGCAAGGGGCAGTCCCGATGTCGGCTCCCCGGGTCCGACTGGAAGTGCGGCCCTGACATTAGGCACTATGCCGCGCTGACCAGCACTGAAAACGCCCGGAGACGCGGAGAGGGCCCCTGACCTCAGCCAGGGACCCTCTTCTCACGTTAAATGCGGCGGCGACCTACTCTCCCACCCCGCACCATGGGGGCAGTACCATCGGCGCTGAGAAGCTTAACGACCGGGTTCGGAATGAGACCGGGTGTTTCCTTCTCGCTATAGCCGCCGCAAACCTTGCCCATCACCCCCGGATACCGGGAGCGTGGAAATCTATGGGCCGCGTCGGAGTGCGACAACACTGTTGAGTATAGACCATCGGCGCGCATGCCGTGACCACATTGGCGGCGACGTCGACGACGCGACGACTCCTCCCCCTCTCCCCACGGCAGGGACGCGTCGCGCAAGCGCCTAGGATCCGGACATGCCTGACTCCTCCGATGGAAACCGCGATCCCAGTCATGGCGGGCGTGAGAAGGAAGTCACCAGGCGGTGGGCACTGGCCGGGATCATCGGGCTGGCCGCGCTGTCGATCCTGGTCGGTCCTGCGAACGAGTTCTCCTCGGCCCTGGTGACGGCGTTGGCCAGAGACACCCCTGAGGCGAATGAACCTCCTACACCGGAAGCGCCGGCACCTGCCGCCGAATCCGAGGCGGACCCCGAAGCGCCGGTGCGGGCCAACTACACCTGGGCCAAGCTCGGCGGCTCACTCGTCTACGACGACGCCGTCTATGTCTCGGCGAAGGAAGAGCGGCGGCGAACGCTCGATTGGAGTTGCTTCGGTTCGGTAGACGCCTGTGAGCTTGGGTTTTACGCGGCCTCTGCCAGGTCGGACAGACTGCTGTCGGCTGCTGCGGCGTGACGACGTTCATACTCGGCCGGACTGAGCTGGCCGT